>DASVUU010000902.1:0-15510 GCA_036386935.1 Cytophagaceae bacterium
AAAGCGACAATTCCCGTCTTAAACTTCTCTGCGGGATTCAATTTATTCAGGACATTTGAAAAAATGGATATTGGATTAGGCCTAACGTTATCATTAAATAAAGAAAAGTTTGACTATGATTATACCTATAGTTTAATAGACTCAAGCCGAACAATTCGGAGAGATACAATTGATACATATTACAATATTAAAGGGAGGGATACGACCTATTTTTATGTTATTGAAACCAAATACCAAACCCTATTTAAATCTCGGATCCAGTCTTTAAATATTAAGGACAACAATACCTCATTATTTCTAGATATCCCTATTCTTCTTAAATACAAAATCATCGACAAAAAGGTAGGGGTCAAAATCCTAGCGTCTCTCAGCCCCACTATCCTTGTTTCAATTAAAGGGAAAACCATAAGTAAGGAAAGTTTTAGCACAACTGTGAGAGACCTTAGTAAAAAAGATATTTCTCTTTTCTCTGTAAAAGGAGGAATCGGGATGGAAGTAAGTTATGATATAGGCAAAGACATTAAGCTGTTGCTCTCGTCATCCTATAGTATTTATATTACAAGTATTACGTCGAAAGACTTGCCTTTTACATTACGCAGAAACAACATCTCTTTTCAAGCAGGACTGCAATTTGGTTTCTAGAAATGGGTGTTTAGGCATCTTGAACGAATATTTAACCCTAGCAATAGATAAAACGACATGAGATTGATAGAATCCCGGTTCATTGCCAGAAATTTACAAATTTCTTTGCTAATGCTTTGTTTGCAAATTTTTGCTATTGATGTAATTTCTCAAGACTTAGCCTTAGAGTGGGGCAAAAGTTGGGGAGGCAAATTGAACGAATCGGGCAATATTATCAAGTCAGATGGATATGGAAACATATATGTCGGTGGCGTTTTCGAGGACACATTAACGTACACGCTATCGAATGTTGAATACAAGATCAGGTCCCAAGGTAATGGCGACATTTTTTTGGCTAAATTAAATTCTACTGGTGAAATAATTTTTTTTAAAACAATAGGCGGAAAAAGCGATGATCAGTTAAAAGACATGTATGTTGATGCATTTGGGAGCGTTTTCATATGTGGTAATTTTAGGGACAATATTGATTTCAATTACCCAACCTTACGACAATTTTGGAGCAAAGGAGACCTTGATTTCTTTATAGCCCATTATGATGCTAAGGGAAATTATGTATTTGCAAAGACTTTTGGCAATGTTGGGATCGACCAATGTTTAGCAATCAAGGTTGACATGAAGAGGAATATTTATGTCTGTGGTTTCTTTTCGGAAAGTATGCTATACAAAGATGCGCAAAGCGTTAGTAAAACAATTTTTTCGATAGGAAAAACAGACGCTTTTTACGCAAAATTAAATTTTAACGGCGAATTCCTTTGGATAAAAAGCTACAATTCTAGGCCAGATAAGGGATTGAGTATGGATGTGGATCTTGAAGGAAATGTCTTTATAGCTGGAATATATCAAGGAGAAATTCAAATTTCGGGGAGCTCTGGAAATTTGGTTGTTAATAGTGCCGGAAGCCCTGACGTCTATTTTGCAAAATTTAACAATCTGGGGGAGGCTTTATTTCTTAAAAGTATTGGCGGGACTGGTACAGAAGATTTATATCAATTATCGTTGACTAGAAGTGGGGAAATAGTTTTAACAGGATATTTCCAGAGATCGATTGATATGGATCCTTCAACAGAAATCAACATTTTAAAATCTGAACTTTTTGAAGATGGATTCATTGCTGCGTACACTGCTGAAGGAGCATTCAGATTTGCCCAACGTTTTTCAATTACCAGCGACGATGGAAATTACAAAATAGTCGCTGACGAAGACGACAATATTTACTTAAGTGGAAGTCTCTTTAGAAGTGGAAGCTTTTCTGGGTTTAATGGCAGAGATACAATTTTAAATAGCTTTGGGTATCACGATATTTTTATTGCCAAGTATTTAAATAATGGTACTCTCCAGTCCGTAAACCATGTCGGAAGTGTTAATAATGAAATTCCAAATTCGATAACTAAGGGTATAGGGGGCAAACTTTATTTGACTGGGTCCTTCGAAGATTCGTCGAATTTTACCCTTCACAACTCTTTTGTACTGTCATCAAATGGAAAACGGGATATTTTTATATTTTGTCTTAGTAAAATGGATCGAAATGACACTAAACCCGGAGAATTCTCTTTGTCTGGAGTTGTGCATACCGGTAATACACTACTTCCTGATGGCATTATTCATTTACTTGAGGATAAAAATTCGAAATACGTGGTTTTAAAAACCACCTTTGTTTTTCAAGGGGACTTCTACTTTGAGAATCTAAATCCGGGTGTATATAAATTATTAGCGGTTGCCTACGGTGAAGAAAGCAATAATTTTGAACCAACCTACTATGTGAATAAGCGAGCAGTTGGCAGTTCAGACTCTATCTTTGTTCTGGGAAATACTTATGGAGTAGACTTATGGATGCAACAAGATAAGCCAACCAAATCAAGGGAAGACGCCACTAACGGTAATCTTCAAGTATATCCTAATCCAATGACCGCAGACGACCTGAATATTAAATTTATTTCAGACTTCGATGGCGTCGCTTTATTTATTATTAGAGACATAGAGGGGAAGGTCGTTCTTCAAAAGGAAATAAACGTTCCACCTGGCACCCAGACCGTGAGAATTATGTCCAAACTTAGGCCTCAAGGATTATACTTAGGAACCATGCATTTCAACGGAAATACTTCTGAATTTCTATTCAAAAAAGATTAACTCGGACACGATCAACTAAAGGGATTCCTCACCAATACCTTCTATAACCTTAAAAAGACGAAGAAGCGATTCAATCTTTTGAAATAATTCAAACAATTGGATCGCAGTACTGTTTCGTTGACAGTTAAAACATATATGAGTACTCAATTATTATTAGATGAAAAATCTATTTCCATTTCATATGACCACAATCGTAATTGGTTAATCGTCGATTGGAAAGGCTTTCAAACTGTTGAATTAATAAAGTTTGGCGGGGCGAAAATGCATGAATATCTGGTAAAATATAGTTGCCAAAAAGTTCTCAATGATAATACGAACGTAACGGGCCTTTGGTCTGGAGCCGCTGAATGGACTGGGACCGTCTGGTTTCCACTTATGGTGCGGTCTGGGTTAAAATATTTTGCGTGGGTATATTCGCCAAGCATTTTTAGCAAGCTTTCAACTGAAGAGTCGTTAGAAAATTTTTCAGATAAGACAATCGTCAAGACTTTTGACGATATAAATTCCGCATCAAGTTGGCTCAGTGAATGCTTATAGTGGCTCTTTGAAATAAATCTTAAAAGTAGAACCTATGCCCTGGTCGCCCTCCAACTCGATCTTCCCTCCTGCATTGTCAACAATACGTTTCACTATATAAAGGCCTATTCCTGATCCGTCAACATGGTCATGAAGCCTTTTAAACATTGTAAAAATCCTGTGGTGTTTTTCTCTTGGGATCCCTAATCCATTGTCTTTTACGGAAAGAACCATGTAGCCATCTTTTTTCCCAGACGAAATATTTACTTTCAGTGGCCGGTCGTCCGATCGGTATTTAATCGAATTACTCAATAAGTTGTATATTATGCTTCGTAAGTTTTTTTTCGAAAACCTAATCTCCTTTACCTGAAGTGAAATTTCAAGGTCTGCCTTTGATTCCATTACCATCGGCCTCATGCTGGAGATCACTTCCTCCAGCAAGTCCTCAATATTCACCTTTTGTATGTCTTCTATTATCTCCTTATGAACTTTGGTTATATGGGTGAGATCCTGGATCGTAGTCCCAAACCGAGAGATAGAAGTATTAATCATTTGCAATATCTCATGCACTTCTTCAATTGGCGTTCCTTGCAAAATTTCTGAAAGGGTTATGACTAGTCCTTCTATATTGGAAATAGGGGCTTTTAAGTCATGGGAAGCAGTGTAGATAAAATTATCTAGATCAGCATTTATTCTTTTTAGCTCGTGATTTTTTATTTTCAATTCATCGGCGGCTCTTTTTTGATCTAGTATACTTTCTTCAAGTTCTAACGTTCGAAGTCTTACTCTTTCTTCCAAATCACTGTTTATACTCTTCAACTCTTTCTGTGCCAATTCTAACTTTTTATAGGCGTTCAAAATCGCTATATTTTTAGAATCGATCTCCTCTTCTGCCATCTTCCTCTCTGTTATGTCTAGAATGGTTCCGGTAAGTCTTGTTGCATTTCCATTATTGTCAAAGTATACCTTTCCTTTTGCCCAAACCGCTCGTTGTACCTGGTTGGGTCTTATTATTCTATATTCACAATCGTAAGGCCCCTTATTTTGTATAGCAATACTAAGGGCCTCAAACACCTTCTTTAGATCTTCCGGATGAACCAACTCTTCGAAGGTTTTAAAATTTAACTCCTTGTCACTACTCCAGCCAAAAATCCTAAATAGTTCATCAGTACATTGCGAGGTATCGTTTAGAAAATCCCAGTCAAAGCTTCCTATATGCGCAATTTCTTGTGCCTCTACCAATTGGGCCTGTCTGTATTGGACTTCGATCTGTGATTGTATCCTCTCAGTGACGTCTACTACTGTTCCTTTGAGGCGTATTGGTTTTTCTGCGATCGATTCCATCTTTGCCTTTACCCAAAGTGTTCTAATCGAACCGTCAGCCCGTACAATTTTGTATTCTATATCATAAGAATCAGCCTTGTCGATTGATTCTTGCAGAGCTTTGTAAACCCTTTCTTTATCATCCGGATGGAGTAACTCATTGAATGAATCGATATTTAATTCCTTGTTCAACGGCCACCCAAAAATTCTATATAGTTCAATTGAGCATACGGCCCTGTCGTTGACAAAATCCCAATTAAAACTTCCAATCTGACCTATTTCTTGTGCTTGGATAAGCTGTTGCTCCCGTTCATTAAGCCTTTCTTCCTGCAGTTCTACAAATGTTTGGATTGACAGCTTTTCTTGATAGGTGTAGTAGTCTTCGATCTCCTTAAGAATATTGATAACTTCATTGACATCGGAGGTATAACAAGGCATGAAGTGCAGCAAAGTGTGTTTTCGTACATTATGAAGCAAAACGATGTCCGAAACTGTGATCTTGTCTCGCGGAGCGCCCGGCAGCCTATCTGCCCTCCAGTCTTCCATTGACTGCAAAAATGCGCCCACAGCTTGCCCATTTACTATTTGAAATAAATAATCACCAATGCTCTTCTTTGTAAGAGCCAACATTTCCCTTTCTGATAAATGTGAGAACAGTTTGAGTAAAGGAACGTTCACTTCGACAGACTTTGCATATTCTGCTGCGGCAATGTCATCTATGTAATTTTGAAGCAGAAAATCTGCATATTTTGATAGGTACAAAAAGTTTAAATTCTCCTTTTTCATTTAAACCGACGAGAAGAAAGGAATTTAACTAGATGCATACTTTAATAATGGTGGTAGGAGGTAATCAGGATTTAACAGTTCTTAAGTTATAATGTTTAAACAGCCAATGCCCCGAATTTACGAATCTTAGCTAGCACTGTTTCAACAATTAATTGACCAAACTGTATAGGAATATATGAAAAGAGCGTTCCTAGTGTTTCCCCACCAGTTGTTTGTATCAAATTATAATTTAAATAAAACTTCTCACTTTTTTCTAATTGAAGATCCTCTTTATTTCACTCAATATAATTTTCATAAAAAGAAGCTCATCCTTCATCGTGCATCCATGAGATCCTATGGAGCATCGCTCGCCGCACATGGATTTGCAGTGTCCTACGTAGAATTCAAAGATTTTGGATCAACGAAAGACTATCTTCAATCTATATCAGACCTTGGTTTTAAACAAATTTCTTATAAAGACACCTGCGATGATTGGCTTGAAAGGCGGCTAACAAAGGCGGCTGTGGAGCTTTCCATTTCAATTTCAAGATTGGAAAGTGACATGTTTTTATCGCCCCTTTCCTTTTTGAATGAATACTTTTTAAACAGAAAAGATTTTTTGATGGGTAATTTTTATATCGCTCAACGTAAAAGATTATCCATTCTTGTGGAGGGCAGCTCCCCCGTCGGCGGCAAATGGAGCTTTGACACAGAAAACAGAAAAAAGCTTCCAAAGTCCATTTCCGTTCCAGAGACATACCAACCGTTACCGAATGACTTCGTACTGGATTCTTATAGCTACATCCACCAAAATTTTCCATCCAATTATGGAGACGGCAATAACTTTCACTATCCAATCAATCATGAAGATGCCAAAAAATGGCTGCAAGATTTCTTGGAAGAACGGTTTCAAAACTTTGGAATTTATGAAGATGCCATTTCGAAGGACCATACGTTTTTATTCCATGGTGTCCTTACACCCATGCTTAATACTGGGCTACTGACGCCCAAGCAAGTAGTAGACGAAGTAATAAGTTATGCCTTGTCCAACTCAATTCCCTTAAATTCTTTAGAGGGATTTTTGAGGCAAATAATCGGATGGAGGGAATACATGAGGGCTGCCTATCTGTTCCGTGGAGCAAAAGAACGCACGACCAACTTTTGGAAACACTCTCGAAAAATCCCCTCAAGTTTCTGGAAGGGTACGACCGGGATAGAGCCGTTAGATACGGTCATATCACGGCTACTGAAATATGGATACACCCACCATATAGAGCGATTGATGGTCTTAGGAAATTTTATGCTTTTGTGTGAATTTGATCCGGATGAGGTCTACAAATGGTTTATGGAAATACATCGATGCCTACGATTGGGTGATGGTGCCAAACGTTTATGGGATGAGTCAATATGCGGCAGGTGGCGATATTATCACCAAGCCCTATATTTCTAGCTCCAATTATATCCTAAAGATGAGTGACTTTAAAAAAGGGCCCTGGACAGAAGTTTGGGATGCCTTATATTGGAGGTTTATATTTAAACACAAGGAGTTCTTTAGCAAAAACCCTAGGCTGTCAATGATGACAATACATTTGGAGAAAATGGGAAATGAGAAAATCGCCAAAAATGTTGAAATTGCGGAAGCTTTCTTAGATAAACTAGAATAGGACCATCACCAAACACTCGCAAGTCTCGTAGTCAAAGCGTCTTCGAGCGGCAGCATTGATTTCTATTCTTACTTCATTAAAAATATTTTTATTACTTTAGACCTTCTCTTTCAATTTAACCACAATCTAAAAATGATTAAAGTAAAAAAGCGACTTACCTACTTATTGTATATTCTACTTTTAAGCCCTTCACTATTTGCTCAGGAAAAAGATCTCTCCAAAGGCTGGCTTTTTAAAACCGGTGACGACCTAAAATGGTCAGAAAAAACATTTAACGACTCAGACTGGCAACCCATAAAAACTGGCTTGGACTGGGAAAGTCAGGGTTACAGCGGCTACGACGGCTTTGCGTGGTATCGATCCAAGTTCACCCTTCCAAGCGGCATGAAAACCAACTCACACCTGAAAGACAGCATCAAATTTCTTTTAGGGAAGATCGATGATTGCGATCAGGTATATCTCAATGGTAAACTTATTGGTCAAAATGCTGGTCTACCCGGACCATTTGAAGGTAACAAAGAGGCTTATGGCTTTGAGCGAAGATATTCGGTATCGGTCAATGATGCCGCAGTATTATGGGATAAGGAAAATACTTTAGCAATAAGAGTAAGCGATCATCTTGGAAATGGAGGAATGTATGATGGGCATTACTCAGTAAGCATGGTAGATGTGGTTGACTTCTTAAAATTTGACCAGTATGCGGCTCCGTTTAGGTTTCCTGATGATAAAAATTTTGTAAAGAAAATAGTGATAAAGAATGTATCGGAAAAACTGTCCTTCTCAGGGAAACTATTGGTAAAAATATTAGGGGCCCCGGCCAATAAAATAATTAGTCAAAAGGAAGTCGTTGCTACTATTTCACCAAAATCCTCTTTTGAATATGAGATTAAACTTCCTGTCGCCGAAGAATCACAAATTGAATACATCTTTGTAGAATCAATCTCAAAAAATTCGATATCCCTAACTCAAGATATTCCTTACATTCTTACTCCGAAAGAATCTCCTAAGCCTCGAATCAATGGCGCCCGTATATTTGGCGTGCGGCCAAATCACGATATTATCTATAATATTGCAGCTACCGGAACTGCGCCTCTAACGTTTACGGCAGTCGGTTTGCCAAAAGGTGCATCTCTGGATCCCAAGACTGGCATTATCAGTGGAAAGGTGGCAACAAAAGGCGAGTTTAAAGTTACAATCGTCGCCTCAAATAGTCTTGGAAAAGATAAAAAGGAACTAGCTATTGTAGTCGGAGATCAGATAGCGTTGACACCTCCTATGGGCTGGAATAGCTGGAATTGCTGGGGTCTTAGCGTCAGTGATGAAAAAGTTCGTGAGGCAGCAGATGCGATGAAATCATCAGGACTAATAAATCATGGGTGGTCTTATGTAAACATCGATGACGGTTGGGAAGATAAAAGAAACGACAAGGGCGAAATTTTGACCAACAGCAAATTCCCCGATATGAAGAAGCTTTCAGATTATGTTCATTCAAAAGGTTTAAAAATCGGTATCTACTCGTCTCCTGGACCGCTTACCTGTGGAAAGTTCGAAGGGAGTTACAAGCACGAAGAACAAGATGCAAAAACATATGAAGGCTGGGGAATCGATTATTTAAAATATGACTGGTGTAGTTACTACGATCTTGTTCCTAACCCCGATTTGGAAGGGTTGAAAAAGCCATATGTAATAATGGGAAACGCCCTTGCAAATCTTAATAGGGATGTTGTTCACAGTCTTTGTCAATATGGATGGGGCGATGTTTGGAAATGGGGAAATGAAGTCAAAGGTCAACTTTGGCGTACCACCGGTGATATTGAAGATACCTGGAAAAGTATGTCAACCATAGGTTTCAAGCAAGACATAGCTTCACCCTATGCCAAGCCAGGAAATTGGAATGACCCTGATATGTTGGTGGTTGGTCGGGTTGGCTGGGGCCCCAAATTACACGAAAGCAGGTTGACTCCGGATGAACAATATACTCATATCAGTTTATGGGCCATGTTAGCTGCACCGCTGCTGACAGGATGCGACTTAACCAAGCTTGACGAATTTACATTGAGTTTGTTGACAAATGACGAGGTGATAGATATTGATCAAGATCCTTTAGGAAAGCAGGCAGTAAAGGTGGTAAAAAAGGAAAACTACGAGATTTGGGCAAAAAAACTTGCCGATGGATCTAAGGCCGTAGCAATCTTTAATTTGGGTGACGAAAAAGCAAAAATTAAGGTGGATTGGTCAGAGCTTAAAATAAACGGTTCTAAGACTGTCCGGGATGTTTGGAGACAGAAGGAGGTTGGTAAGTTTGATAAGCAGCTTGAAGCTAGTGTGAACAGACACGGTGTCTACCTGGTAAAAATCTCAAAATAATAATTGATTCCGCTTCAAACAATAACTTTATTCAATAGAATAAAATAAATTAAAGCAACCATTTAAATTTGGTCAGTCTTAGAGAAAAAACTATATGTCAAAACTTCAAATTTTTGTCATTCTCTTCTTTTACGGCCTATTATTCTCTTGCTCTCGAAATGCAGAGGAGCCTAAAGGGGACTGTGGCTTACCTCCGGCAGATCGAACGACGATGTTCCGCTTGGATTCCTTTCCGCAGAAGTGGAAATTAGTTGAAACTTATGGGGGAATGATTGCCGGAAGACAATCGACTAAAGGAGACAGCATGCACGTGCAAGAATATTACTTATTCAACACAGACAGCACCTTTTTTAGATCGCGTACAGAACTAGGGGGAAACGTTGTTGAAATGAGAGGCACCTTTAAAGTAGACCGTGGCTATTTTAATTTAATCTATAGCGAGCCTCTTGGGTTTTTTCAATGCTCCCAAGATTCATTGAACGAAATGTTGGAAATAGTATCTTCTGCAGAACTTAGAAATTCAGGTTGCGTCCCACTAGACGGTCTAGGTTTTATCTATAGAAGAATACAATAGGATTGTTGGTTTCAAATTTAACTCCAAAGAAAAGCCCTAGGCATAACCTGCATAGGGCTTTTTCATAGAGCGTATTAAGAGCTATTTCGTGGTCGCCGCTTTTGCTTTAGCAGTACTTGATTTTGTTGTTTTAGCAGCTGTTGTTGATTTTTTTACCGGTGATGGCTTTTTCGCAGCATTGGTTGTTGTAGTGGTTGTTGTAGTGGTTTCAGTTCCTGCAGCTGCAACCTCTCCTTTTATTTGCAATCTTACCGGTACTCCTTCAACGTTTGAAACTATAGTCACGTCTTTTGTAAATGCTCCTGGATTAGCAGCATTGTAGGTAGCTTTGATAATTCCCGTCTGCCCAGGTGCAATTGGTTCTTTAGGGTATTCTGGGACAGTGCAACCACATGAAGCTTCAGCTTTTGTAATAATTAAGGGGGCTGTACCCGAGTTAGTAAATTTAAAGACTGCCGTTACAGGTTTGTCTTTTGTAATTTTCCCGAATTCATGACTGGTCTTGTCCCATTTAAATGATGGAGCGTTAGAATACATTGCATCTGGTGAGGATCCGCTAGGCGCAATTTGTGCTTGTACGCAAAATGCAGATATAATAAGTGTAATTACTAAGGTGATTTTTTTCATAAAGGATTATTGTTTAGAGTGACATATCAAGAATCTTACCAAGTTGTAAAACTAGATGTTTTTATGACCTAGGGCAAAACGTATTTAAAATAAATTTATAAAACTGTATTTTTTTTCCGATGTAATTATTTAATTTCTAATAGCTTACAATATTATTGTTGTGATTGCAAAACACTATTAAAAAATGGCTTGTTAATATTACAAGACTGACTGACAGTTCAATTAAACTAAATGACTATGAAAGCGCTAATAAGTAGATTGATAAAGTTCTGGTTGATGAAAAAAGTTTTTGGTTTCTTTATGAATAGAAATTCTTCCTCAAGAGGAAGCAGTTTTACAAATACAAGAAAGCCATCATACAGGCCATATATGTAAAAATATAAATTATGTCTATTATAAAAGAGCTGCCTCAGAGAGACAGCTCTTTTTTTTAAATAAAAATAACTTCCTCAATTACCCTTTTTTCAAAATCCTTATTTAACAGTTCAATAATTTTTGACCTCGACATTGAAAGTTCATTCCTCAAGGGCGATGAAGAAAGTTTTACATATAACTTTTTGTCTCGGATAAAAACTTTCAGGGTTCGCGAAGCAATAGCAGCTCCCATAACCTTTCCCCAAGAGGTGATTATAGAGGTCTCGTTGTATTTCTGCCTCAAGCGATACACATCGATCATTTTATCAATGCAATCTTTGAGTGTTGAAGTATCCTTATTTCTTTTATCAATCATTTACTTCAGCCAGGTTTCCGTTCTCAATGTGAAAGATAGTGATTTTCGTTTTAGTGGGATCTAAGAATTTTTTTATTCTTTCGGCCCGAGCATCTGTTATAAATAGCTGTCCAAAGGTATTTTCGGCCACCATCGCCATAAGCTTCTTTATTCTGACTCCGTCCAATTTATCAAAAATATCATCCAGAAGTAGGAATGGTTTTATTGATTTGCTTTTTTTTATAATCTCGTATTGCGCCAATTTCAAGGCAATCACAAAGGATTTCTGTTGGCCTTGTGAGCCATAATTTTTCAGAGAATGATTGTCAAGTGTGAAAATGAAATCATCTTTATGAATTCCAAGGGTCGTGCGCTGCAACGCTAAGTCTTTTTGAAGCGCATCTTGAAAGCCCTGTTCGAAATTATATTCCTCTAGCTTACTCGAATATACGATCGCAGGGAGCTCTCGCCCTTCTGTAAGATTTTGATAATGTTTTATGAAAAGAGGAACGAACTCCTTTGTAAACTCCTGTCTCCATTTATAAATCAAGCGACCTGAATGCAACAAATTTTTGCTGTAAATGTCTAATAGATCATAATCAGGCTTTCTAGAATCGGAGAACTGCTTAAGCAAGATATTTCTGCACCGCAATGCTTCATTGTATCTTATTAACTCCTGTAAATATGAACTGTGGATCTGAGAAATATTGCTGTCTATGAATTTTCTACGCCCCTCACTTCCCTCTCTGATAAGGTCCGTATCGTAAGGAGTAATTAATACCAATGGGAATCGCCCTATATGTTCACTTAGCCGGTCGTAGGGCTTTTTGTTCACTTTGAAAGACTTTTTCTGGCCCTGCTCCAAGCTACATAGAATCTGAAATTGCTCGTTGTCCGCCTTTATTATTCCGTTCACCACAAAAAAAGACTCTCCATGTTTTATGGTTTGCACGTCCTGACTCATAAATGCGCTTTTAGTCAATGACAAGTAGTGTAGCGCGTCTAAAAGATTAGTCTTGCCACTGCCATTGTTACCAGTGATAAAATTAATCCCTTCGGAAAAGCTAATTTCTTGAGATTCATAATTTTTAAAGTTGGTTACAATGAGCTTTTGAAGAAACATTTAAAATTTCTAGACGTGATAGCAATAAATAACAAAAACTCTCATTCTTAATTCCAATAACCCCAGTTTAAAATCAATTCAATCTGCCTTGAAATCCAATAAATTAATAAAAGGCAGATTGACAGATATAAGCTATTGTAAAATAATACGTTGACTGCAATCAAACGCAAATTAAATCCAAGATTAAAGCCTTATTTGAATAGGTCTCATTATTGGATATTGATTGTTTTTATTTAATTTCGCGATATAATCCCTACGTTAGTATGACCATGGCAAGTGTAAAAGAGAAGTCAAAGACCAAAGATAATGGATCCAAATTCACAAAGGAAAACTATTTATTTTGGTATGAGAAGATGCAGCTGCTTCGAAAGTTTGAAGACAAAGCAGGCCAACTGTATGGACAACAAAAAATCAAAGGCTTTTGCCATTTGTATATAGGACAGGAAGCGTGTGCCTTAGGTGCAATTTCTGCATTAAGGGAAGGCGACAAATATATTACCGCTTATCGCGATCATGGCCTGCCGTTGGCATTAGGAACGTCTGCAAATGCTGTGATGGCTGAGCTTTTTGCGAAAGAAACAGGATGTTCGAAGGGAAAAGGGGGTTCGATGCACATATTTGACCGAGAAAAAGGCTTTTATGGCGGACATGGAATTGTAGGAGGTCAAATCCCTTTAGGTGCGGGTATTGCTTTCGCTGAAATGTATAATAACACCGGAAACCTTTGCGTATGCTACATGGGCGACGGTGCGGTACGACAAGGAGCATTTCATGAGGCGCTAAATATGGCGATGTTGTGGAAGCTTCCAGTAATATTTGTAATTGAAAATAATGGGTATGCGATGGGAACTTCTGTAAAAAGAAGCTCTAACGTGACAGATCTTTACACTCTTGGAGAATCTTATGATATGCCAGCTGCTCCGGTTGACGCAATGAGTGTAGAAGCCGTTCATACTGCCGTTGAAGAGGCAGCTGATCGCGCAAGAAGAGGAGACGGCCCTACTTTACTTGAATTTAGAACATATAGATATAAAGGACACTCAATGTCCGATCCTGCAAAATATCGGACCAAAGAAGAACTAGAGGAATACAAATCAAAGGATCCGATCGAATTGGTAAGAGCAACCATACTTAACAATAAGTATGCTACGGAGGCTGACTTAGAAGAAATTGATAAAAATATAAAGGTTGTTGTAGATGCTTCAGTAAAATTTGCTGAAGAGTCAGCATTTCCTTCCCCTGAAGAGGCTTTCCGTGATGTATATGCACAGAAAGATTATCCTTATATCATTGAATAGAATAAAAAAGTACTTTACTTAGAAAACTTTACATTAAATTTGCGCCCTAAATAAAATTCATGGCCACTCCTAACGAAACCAAAGGTACCATACTGGATGATCCAGATGCAGTCGTAGATACTACCTTTGATAAAACCGAAGACTTCTTCCGCAAGTATAAAAAAGTAATATCAGGTATTCTTGGTGTTGCCGTCTTGGCTGTTGCGGGTTATTTTTCATACAAATATTATACCCAACAACAAAACGAAGTAGCTCAGAACGAGATGTACCAGGCGGTATATTATTTCGAGGCTGATTCTTTAGACAAAGCTTTAAAAGGTAGTGGAAAAGACCTAGGATTGTTGGATATTTCTGAAGAGTATGGATCAACCGCTGCAGGAAACTTGGCAAACTTCTACGTAGGAGTAGCATATTTGAAAAAAGGAAAGTTTGAGGACGCAATAGAATATTTGAAGAAGTTCTCATCGGACGATCTATTGCTTCAAGCTAGGGCTTATTGCCTATTAGGTGACGCTTACTTGGAGCAAAAAGATGTGGAAGAGGCAATCAACTATTACAACAAAGCTGCTGATTATTATCCTAACGAATATTTTACTCCAAGATATTTGATGAAGGCTGCTTTAGCTTACGAGACTAACAAGGACTATAAGGCTGCTGCGGAGGCATATGATGAAATTATAGAGAAATACTATAAATCATTGGAAGCAAACGACGCTAAAAAGTATAAGGCAAGAGCTGAGGAATTAGCTGAAGCTAAATAATATTAATAAAAACTATTGAAAGGATAAGGCTATGCTTTATCCTTTTTTTTGACCTTTTGTGAAGTTTATATGTCAAGTTCGCTCAAAAATTTAAGCACTTATTCTAAGGCTAATATCAAGGACGTTGCTAAAAAGAGGTTTGGTATTGTAGTGGCTGAGTGGAATTCTGAAATTACTGAGGCATTGTACTCTGGAGCGATTGATACCTTACTCAAAGAAGGAGTAATCAAAGAAAATATCATTACTAAAACTGTTCCTGGTAGTTTTGAACTGAGTTTGGGAGCCCAATGGCTTGCACAACGTGAAGACATTGATGCAGTCATCTGCCTTGGATGTGTTATTCAGGGCGATACAAAGCATTTCGACTTTATCTGTGATGCCGTAGCAAATGGCATAACAAATGTGAGTCTTAAGTACAATAAACCTGTAATATTTGGAGTCCTCACACCAAACACTCAACAACAGGCGTTCGACAGAGCTGGGGGAAAGCATGGAAATAAGGGTGACGAAGCTGCTATTACCGCAATAAAAATGCTTGGATTCTAACTTCCTATCGTATCAAAGGAATTGCACTCACTGCAGTTCAAATCGATCGGCAATATTTTATTAAAGAAAAAAGTAATACCTATATGAAAGTTTTAAAATTTGGAGGTACATCAGTTGGGAAGCCAGAGCGCATGCACTCTATTGCTCAACTTATCTCTGGAAGCGAAAGGAAATTAGTTGTACTTTCTGCAGTATCAGGAACAACCAACGCACTAGTTGAAATATCGAATGCGCTGCTAGGCGGAAAGAAAGACAAAGGGAATGAACTAATAGAAAAGCTATTTCAACCATATCATCCTTTCGTCAACGAACTATATAAAAGTGAGGAGGGGCTGAAGAAAGGTAAAGCGATTATCGAAGCACATTACAACTTTATCAAATCTCACACGACTGGAAATTTTACCGAAGCAAGTACAAGGATTTTACTTGCAGAAGGAGAGCTTATTTCTACACAACTTTTTCAGGAAT
>DASVUU010000903.1:0-7136 GCA_036386935.1 Cytophagaceae bacterium
GCAGAGAATCTGTAGGATTTCTTGTGCGAGTGAAGCAATTGTTGGAAGATCCAAGCCGACTGCTTTTGGGCATTTAGTTGCTTCGAGCCTCAGTTAGACAAGCGGTAAAACACATCAAATTTGTCTGCTGAGGCTCAACTTAGACATAGGCTTCCTTTAGGACTACTTCTCGAATGATCGTTGTTGTAAAGGGAAGGTTTGGGTGAGGGATAGAAGTGGTAGCCCACAGGACGCTTTTCGCGGACGAGGACTACTAACGGATAGCCCGACCTCTGCTGAAAGCGAGGACACCCCCAAGTTTGAATTAATAGAACAATAATTTTTGAATTGCAGCGGAGCTGTATAAATCACTTTTACAATGAATTATGATGTTATAGTAATAGGTTCTGGGCCTGGTGGATATGTTGCAGCGATTAGATGTGCGCAGCTAGGAATGAAAACAGCACTGATAGAAAAGTACCCTACCCTTGGTGGGACTTGTTTGAATGTGGGCTGCATTCCATCGAAAGCACTGCTAGACTCTTCTGAGCATTATTACAACGCAAGTCATACTTTTAAGAGTCATGGCATAGATCTAAAAGATTTGAAAGTAAACCTAGGTCAGATGATCGCCAGAAAGTCTGAGGTGGTGAAGCAAACTTGTGACGGTATCTCCTACCTCATGAAGAAAAATAAAATTGATGTACACTTTGGGCTGGGCAGTTTTGTGAATAATAAAACTGTAAAAGTAACTGCTGCTGATGGTAAGACTCAGGAATTGGCGACCGAGAAAGTGATCATCGCTACTGGTTCAAAACCGGCTTCTCTGCCATCTGTACCTGTTGATAAAAAGAGAATCATCACGTCGACAGAAGCGCTGGTAATGACCGAGGTTCCGAAGTCAATGATTGTCATTGGTGGTGGGGTGATTGGTATGGAGCTTGGGTCGGTTTATGCAAGGTTGGGTACTAAAATAACAGTAATCGAATATTTTGATGGCTTAATTCCATCGATGGACAAGGCGCTTGGAAAAGAGCTGCAAAAAGTATTAGGCAAAATTGGCTTTGACTTTAAATTCAACCATAAAGTAACTAGCGCTGTGGTAAACGGAAATGAAGTTACGGTGACTGCAGAAGACAAGGACGGCAAGAAGGTAGAATTCAAAGGGGACTATTGTTTAATGTCTATTGGCCGCAAACCATTTACAGATGGCTTAAATCTAGAAGCAGCTGGCTTGAAAACTGACGATAAAGGTCGTATCCCTGTGGATGGGCACCTTGAAACTTCAGTTCCTGGAATTTTTGCAATTGGTGATGTTGTAGCTGGTGCGATGCTTGCTCATAAAGCTGAAGAAGAGGGAGTTTTTGTTGCCGAGTACATGAAGGGACAGAAGCCCCACATCAACTATAATTTGATTCCTGGAGTAGTTTATACTTGGCCGGAAGTGGCTGGAGTCGGGCTCACGGAAGAACAATTGAAACAATCTGGCCGCGCCTATAAAACTGGAAGTTTCCCCTTCAAAGCATCTGGCCGAGCACGTGCGAGCATGGATTTGGACGGATTTGTAAAGGTGCTTGCTGATAAAAATACCGATGAAATACTTGGCGTGCATATGATCGGGCCAAGGGTTGCTGATATGATTGCTGAAGCAGTTGTAGCAATGGAATATAGAGCGTCTGCTGAAGACATCGCACGTATGTCTCATGCTCACCCCACTTATACGGAAGCTTTGAAGGAAGCCTGTCTTGCCGCTACGGAAAACCGGGCGCTACATATTTAATCGATCGCGGGGAAACTTCTATCGAATACCCCGCGATCCTTATCATCCTCTCTTATAAAGTGAATAACCTTTCATCTTTGATATACGTTAAGCTTAAGATATACAAAATGGCATTATTTTAATAAAAAGTTTAACTAAATCAATTATGAAAATAGCTTATACTTTAGTTTTATTTGCCGCTCTAGGAGTTGTCGGATGCCAAAAGCCAGAGAGAGAAAAGACTCAACTAGATATTCGGATCACTGATGCGCCCGGGAATTTTCAATCGGTCTTTTTAAACATCAGAGAAATCATTGTAAAATCTGAAGATGGAGACAAAACTTTAACCGTGGCCAACAAGCCATTTGACATTTTAAACTATACATTCGGGAAAGACACTTTGCTAAGCTCTGCAAGTATTCCATCGGGCAAAATTTCACAAATAAGATTGGTGCTGCATGAAGAAGGTAACTTCGTGATTGTTGACAATGTGAAACATGATCTAAAAACTCCAAGTGGACAACAGTCTGGTATAAAGCTAAAAATTAATGACGTTCTAATCTCCGGGGAAAAAGCTGAATTGAATCTCGACTTCGACGTCGCCAAATCCATCGTGCTTACTGGAAGTGGAAAGTATACTTTAAAACCTGTGATAAGATCTTTTGTAAAATCGATGTCGGGAGCAATATGCGGAGATATAAACCCCGATGATGCGTTTTCACAAGTGTTTGCAATTAATGCAACAAGTGATACCGTAGGCACCATTTCTTTGAAGAAAGGCAAATTTTACATCCAGGGCTTAGAACCAGGAGACTATAGTCTTTTGATACAACCCTCGGCTGGATACTCAGCTAAAACCATTCCCAATATCACTGTGAGTGCCGGAAAAGTAAGAGACTTAGGCCAGATCACGGTTCAATAAAACTTTAGATTGTAGTTAAATAGAAATGGCGAGAAGATCTCGCCATTTCTATTTAGAGGTTTTCCCCTGCTGGAGTTCTTAGCTCATTCTGCTCCTGGAAGTTCCTGTCATCAATATTTTCCCGAAGCTCGTGTTCATTTTTTACACTTGGGCTGTGGGTCTGCTGATCCTTATTTGACTTAGCCCCAGAGTGGACACCTTCGGCAAACTCTTCTATCATCTTTTCATTAAAGGCCGGTATGTCAGAAGGCTTACGGCTTGTTACTAACCCTTGGTCAACAACTACCTCTTGGTCAACCCAGTTTACTCCGGCATTGATCATGTCGGTCTTGATAGACTCATAGGAGGTCATTTTTCTGCCTTTCACCATGCCCGTCTCTAAAAGAGTCCACGGACCGTGACAAATAGCCGCAACTGGCTTCTTACTGCTCATAAATTCAGTCACAAATGCGACAGCGTCTTTATTGTTCCTTAGTTTATCGGGGTTCATTACGCCGCCGGGCAACAACAAGCCATGAAAATCTGTCGCCTTTGCGCTGTTTAATAAAACATCGGTGGTGAATTCGTCGCCCCACTCCGTATGATTCCATCCTTTCACTTTACTTTCTTTCGAAACAATAGAGACTGTTGCACCGGCCTCCTTGAGTGCCTTTATTGGATCCGTCATTTCAACCTGCTCAAACCCATTGTCTACTAGTACTGCTATATTTTTTCCTTTCAGTTTCTGTTCCATAAAATTCTATTTACGAAACAACTTTTGAAAATGGCAAATGGTTAAATGTGTAATTTCCGGAGGCTACAAAGGGGATGAAGAAAGGAATGTCAAAGGCTACAGATTTACTTTTTGAGATTAATTCTATAGGGTCTATCCAAATTAGTTTGGGTTATTATATGCAGACTATCTAGATCTAGTGCCCACAAGTTGCCAAACTCTAAATTGTTATAGTATACACATCCGCCGTCGATGCCTATAATTTCCGCGCCTCCTTTGATGTCGGAGAGAGTCTTTGAAAGTGGAGATGGGACATGACCTCTAATGATCCTTTTGCCAAATAGCTTGCCCGGCGGAATATGAAAATTCTTGATGTTTAGCATCGCCCCCACATCATTTAAATAGAGAGAGGAACGGAAGTCGAATCCTGCGTGCACAAGAAAGTATTTTTCAGTTTCGACATAATATTTTAAATCGTTTAGAAAGGATATATAAACTTCGGGAATGTGGAAGGGACTCTTTACCTCAAAACTTTCTAATGTATTTCTCTTTTCCAGAGAGTACTCCCAACTTCCTGAGACATTCCCCAATTGCACCTCTATCAACATCTGGTCATGGTTTCCCCGCAAACACGTCACATGATAGCCACTTTTTTTCAGACCAAAGATAATATCTAGCACCTCTTTGCTTGAAGGACCTTTGTTGATATAGTCTCCAAGTAGAAAAAGTTGATCCTCTTTTTTTAGGGAGATTTTTTTAAGTAGTGCTTGGAAGGTTTTAGCGCACCCATGTATGTCTGAAATAGCATAAGAACTCATAGTTTCAAATGATTATACCTTTTATAATTCAACTAATTATTATCGAACTGAACATTTCCACGTAGACAATGCCACAATAGGGCTTCAAGAGAGAAGAGTTGATAACAAAATAATAGTTACTACTGTTTTTCTAAAGGCAAAGTCATCCTTACGCAACTTCTTATGGGCTGGACAATATTATTATGAAAGCACTTCTTATATTTTTGACAATACTTTGCCTTAATAATTTTTCCCTCTTTAGCCAGGATAAAATTGCCCATGACAAAGCGATAACTACAATAATATTTAGTGAGGACAACACTTTATTGATTTCTGCAGGAAAAGATAAAGTAGTTAGGGTATGGGATAATAATTCTGGCAAAATGATCCATGCCTTAAATCATAAGTTTTATGTGAACAAATTACTTCTTAGCCCTGACAAAAAATATCTAATTACAAGCGTAAATGATTCCACCTACCATTGCGTATGGGATCTAACTAATGGAAAAAATATCAAATGTCTTATTAGACACCGTGCCTTAGCATTCACCCCCGATAGCAAAAACTTACTCGTCCTTTCAAGGGAAAAAAATGAAAAATTAGCCACTCTCGGTCTTATAAATATGCAGGACTATACCCGGACATTTTTCAAAGATAAGATCGAAGGCGATGATGTGCTTGAGAACCTAACCTTCGCCCCAAGCGGAAAGAAAATGTACCTCGCAAATAATAGCAGGTACATTAAGGTGTTTGACCTCACTTCTCCAAATACAAAAGGAAAAAAGAAGGTAGCGCTTCCTGGCAGGAGGATATTATATACCCTAGACCAGAAATATTATCTGCTAGAAGGTTACCATTATCTTTTTGATTCTAAAAGCGACTCTCCCACCAGGAAATTAGATTCACTTGCATTGACTGGCTCTAAAATATCGATGATGGATAAAAACCATTTAAGAATTCATCTGAAGGATAGACTACATATTCTCACGATAGATTCTAATAAGATCTCCCGGAGGGTCGTTTATCCGCGTGAATTGCATGGCCTGAGTGGAGATGCAAAGTGGTTTGCTATCACCTATAGAGGCAAAGATCTCTCTTTGGTAAACACGACCTCGAATGCACCTTTGTATCATTATGAAGCTGCTGATATTGTTGAGAAAACGGCCTACAACAATTATTTGCGCGGTGTATATTATTTCAAAAATAAGAATTATCAGAAATCAATAGAATACTTTCAAATGGCTGAGGGTCTCTCGGCTCGCAATGATAAACTTTACCTTGTCCGGGGACAGGCAAGGCTCTATCTCGGACAATATGATGAGGCCATCAGAGACCTATTAAAGGACAATGAAATTTCTCCTGCGCGTCCTTATCTGCATTTAGCTATTGCACATGTGAAGAAGGGCGAAACTTCTAATGGTATAAAATACATAGAGCTTAATCAACAGTCTCCCTTCAGAGAACCCTTCAATAGACTGGCGAAAGACACAGCCTTAGCAAAAGCGAAGACCGATCCTTATTGGTCCAGTTATATCAACGCCAATATATCCTCCTCCTCAGAGAGCGAAAGATTTATAGCCCAGGCAAATGACCGCGCGAATTCCAAAGACATGATTGGAGCTATTGAATATATGAATAAGGCTGTTAGCGCAGCTCCCGACTTTGCCGAACCCTATAAAGCTAGGTCAGAGCTCTATCTGAAAATGTACCAATATGACAATGCGATCGAAGATTTGAAAAATGTGATGCGAATCAATACGAACGATTATCTAGATCTTTATTTACAAATAGCTAAAGCACTTTCAATGAAAGGCGAAAATGGAAAAACAATAGCGCTTTTGGAGGAATGCATCAATGTCGACCCTACAAACTTTGACCTATATTTAGATATCGCGGATTTACAAATGGCGCAATATAAAAGGGAAGATGCACTTGAAGCTATTAATAGCTACATAGATATTATTCCGGATAATTCGTATGCCTATTATTTAAGGGCTAATATTCATCGGGATCAGAAACTCGTGAAAGAAGATATTAACATGGCGATCGATCTTTGTAAGGAAAGCGGTAAAGAAGTGCCAAAGGAATATTATAATTTATTGAGTACTACCAACTAATCTTTAGCTCATTCTAAACTTTTTATCTTTCGTAACTAAGGCATCAGCTAACTCGTTAACGAACGAAAACCCGTTATATTCTTGCAGAATAGCTTGTAGGACTCAAACCTCCCTAGTCAGTTCTACCAGAAGTGGGGTCAATCCAGCAGCATATGAATAAAAAATTATCCGACTATTTTAATAATATATCTGAAAAACCTCTCATTTCCACCAGTATTGTATTTGTCTTTGCTTCTATCGTCGTGCTGGGTGTAAGTTACCCCATCTTTAGCCACGATCCTGAACAATACATAAAGGGTATATTGATGGAGGCGCATAGCATGCTTTTTGACCTTGCAATCATTGGTATACTTCTTTTGTGGTTAAATAAAAGTGGAGAGAAGCGAATAAGAATAAAAAGGAGTATCGACGAAATAGATGATATCAGATTTTGGAAATCACCAGAAGCTAGCTATAAGATTTTGGGTAATGTGAAGAGGCTGATGAGGGACAATGTTTCTAAGATCGACCTAAATAATTGCTATTTAAAAAACCTCAACCTCAACTTTGCGAATTTAAAAGGGGCGAACCTCAATTATGCAAATTTAGAGCTTTGTTCCCTGATAGATACAAACTTTGGCTATGCTCGGTTGAATCAAGTTAATTTTGAGAACGCAAACTTGAATAGAGCTAACCTAAGTAATTCTTTGCTAAGCGGAGCTAATTTATCAAAGATTAAGGGAATCAAAACTAATTTTGAACAAGCATGTCTCATAAAGACTGACTTGAAGGGTTCCTTTTTGATTGAAGCAAATTTCCGGAATGCGGATCTATCTGGGGCGGACTTTACAGAATGCAATCTTTATATGCC
>DASVUU010000904.1:0-7248 GCA_036386935.1 Cytophagaceae bacterium
TCATCCTTGGCCTTTCTATTACCTCCTCCTGGGGTAACGGCCATGCTACCACCTTTCGCGGATTGGTAAAAGAACTCACTAAAAATGGCCACGACGTTACCTTTCTAGAAAGAGATGTTCCCTGGTATGCCACAAGTAGAGATATGCCGAAGCCACAATTTTGCAAGACCTATTTATATCAGTCCCTAGAAGACCTTAAAGAGCGCTTTCAAACAGAAGTACGAGAAGCTGACCTAGTCATGGTGGGCTCTTACGTCCCTCAAGGAGTGGAAGTGATAAAGTGGGTCATAAAAACTGCAAAGGGTATTACATCCTTTTATGACATAGATACCCCGGTTACCCTTGCGAAGCTGGAGAGAAAGGATTATGAGTACCTTCAACCGGAGCTTATTTCAAAATTCGACCTATACCTTTCCTTCACTGGCGGCCCTACCTTGGATCTGCTGGAAAAGAAATATGGTTCCCCTATGGCCAGAGCTTTCTATTGCTCTTTCGATCCCAAGCTTTATTATACAGAACCGTCAGAAAAGGCATGGGACCTCGGCTACCTTGGCACATATAGCGCAGATCGTCAGCCTCCCTTGGAGAAACTGATGTTGGAGCCTGCACGAAGGTTGCAGAAAGGGAAATTTATTGTCGCAGGTCCGCTATATCCTTCAGAAATTATTTGGCCTGAAAATGTAGAATACGTAAGCCACGTAGCTCCTGCAGAACATCGAAGCTTCTACAACGCCCAATGGTTTACCCTCAATATTACAAGAGAGGATATGGTTAAAGCCGGTTATTCTCCGAGCGTAAGACTATTTGAAGCTGCAGCCTGCGGAACCGCCATTATCAGCGACTACTGGGAAGGAATTGAAACGATCTTTGACACCTCTTCAGAAATACTTATTTCGCGAAGTCCAAAAGATACTTTGCAATACCTGAAGGAGATGTCTCCTAAGGAAATCAGAACGGTCGGAGAGAAGGCACAAAAGAAAGTACTTGCCAATCATACCGCCGCACATAGAGCGATCGAGTTAGAAAATCATTGCTTGCAATTAATGAACAAAAATGTTCCCACCTTGGCTTAGTTATGAACACGTCGTTAGAAGATATAGAATCGCAGATCAATGAGCTAGGCCCTTGGTTTCACAACATACACCTCCCCGATGGTACCCAAACAGCGACAGACCATTTCCTTGGGGATTTTCCGTCATATAAATGGGAGGTCATCGCGCCCTACATTCCCGAAGATCTAACGGGGTGGAATGTGCTTGACATAGGTTGCAATGCCGGCTTTTACTCGATTCAACTGGCTAAGCGAGGGGCTAACGTATTGGGAATAGATGTAGATCCCCATTACCTCAAGCAGGCAGAATGGACCATAAAACAGTTTGGCTTACAGCACCGAATCGAACTTAGGCACATGCAGGTGTACGACCTGGCGCACCTCAATAGGGAATTCGATCTGGTTTGGTATATGGGAGTATTCTATCACCTTCGCTATCCCTTGCTCTCCCTAGATATCATCTCGCAGATCACAAACGGGATGTTGGTGTTTCAAACCCTTGCCATGCCGGGCAATCAGGTGATGGAAAAACAAGACATCTCCATTCATGAGAGAGAAAAAATGAACCACGAAGGCTGGCCCAAAATGGCTTTTATAGAAGGCTCCCTCGCCGGCGATCCTACGAACTGGTGGGCCCCGAATAATTCCTGCATACAAGCCATGCTGCGAAGCTGCGGATTTCAGCCCCTGCACCAGCCAGAGTCGGAGATTTATATTTGTAAGGCGGATGAACAACTAAAGAGCTACAACGCCTGGAATGCCTCCGAATACCTCTCGGCAACAGGCAAAAGTTGGAAGGAACAGCTGGATAAAAAGGTGATGGAGAAGGCTACTTTGAGTTAGGCAAGGCCAAGTAAGCCAGGGCTTAGTATCATCTCCTGGAGAGTCAGTAATAAGTGCCTGTTTCGGAGATGTATTTTTTTCTTACCGTCAGATCAGTTAGTTACTCCACTTATAAAAATTGCACCTTATCATGTTTTGATGGTATAGAGGAAGATTCTATTGATCTCTTCTTTACCTGAGGTAGAACTGGTTTTATCCATGACTTTTATTTTTGTATTTCTGGTCAGTGGAACATTTGACTTATTTTTCATAGAGCGTCCTTGGGCGCCAATTCCAGCTATTCATACAGTATAATTAAACGAGAAGTTTGATGTGGTATTTATTTTGACATCTCCAGAGTTTAAAGAAATTAAAGTGCATATTGGAAATTTTGACAGAGCATTGAGACTAATAGATAGTTTTAATTACAAGGTGGTTGAAGTGATGGGCATAGAGCTAAGATTGGTTTTGAAGCAAAATCGCTTGGGAAGAATGAGTTGAGAGGATCTTTGGAAAATTACTATGTTAATCAGACAGATGATTCCACATATTCTACAATAGGTACGCTAAACAATTGGTTCAATGTTGAATATTTTGTCGTGCCTTAATAAACCATCAATACTTGCATGGCGCCAATAGCTCTAGTTTACAAATGAGGGACTAAGCGCGAAATGGAGCCGGCGAGCATATGAAGTTAGATTGCTTTTCCTACCCGTCGTACGCCGGCTTGGCTTACATTATTGGACGTCCTTTCAAGCAACAAGATCAAGCCTTAAAAAACTCTCCCATTTAATTCCACAGATTTGCTTTCCGAGCAAGATGCAGTGTCGACAAATGCACACAGTTAAATACCACATGGCGTGTTATTGCGCAACACCTATTGGTATATTATCTTCTTTATAATTGTCCCATTCGAGTTTTGTAGTTTCAAAACGTAAACTCCTTTTGGTAGGCCACTTAAGTCTATCATTCTTTCTCCAGAGGCGGCGTCTATGGTCAGTCTCGTTATCCCAGTTAGATCCTCGAACGTTAATCTAGTATTTTCGCTATGATCCAAATGAATCACAATTTGCCCAGCGGTAGGATTTGGGTATAAACGAATAGAATTATTTATTATCTTATCACTGACTCCATTGACTTCCTTGGATAAATCAAGTGCCATAAGTTCAGCACCATTTTGACCATTGTCACCAATAAAGTATAGAATATCATTCACTCTATAAAAATTATTAGGATTGCTTGATTCGGCACCTGTATTTATATCATATAGTTCCAAGGTACCATTAGGAGTTCCATCACTTTTCCAGAGTTCATATCCATTAGGTGAGAAGCCTTTAAAATAGATATATCCGTTAGCGCTTATAAAGTCTGAAATATTATCGTCAAAAGTTTTAACTAAGGAACTATTGCTTACCATTCCCTGTGTCTTCCAAAGCTCTGTTGTATTATTTTCCCCTGACTTTGAATAATACAAGGTGCCATTTAAATCGAGGATATTCCTGATTGGAGATTCCAGCAAAGGGATGTCCAAAAGTAAACCTGCGTTTTCAAGATCGTCCCAAACCGACCATAATTGCGCTCCCGCCCCTTCTCCATATAGAACGAAAAAAAGTTTTCCCGCTGAAAATACTAGTTTGCTATCCCAAAGAAGTCTGTATTTTATAGATTTGATCAGCTTTGCAGCTTTAGACGTTACGTTAACTTGCCATAATTCATAGTCATACGAATTTTCATTCCTCCCCCCGATGTAAAGAAGACCGTTATTTTCGACTATTTCAGTCAGCAATGAGATAGGCCCTAAGTCTTTTATTAATTCGGTACCGTCTGGTGTGCCATCACTTTTCCATAAAGAGCCGTTTGAGACGAAAATTAGCTGGTTACCTACTAAGGTCATACGAGAGTAATAACCATTCGTTAACTCCTTGACTACAGAGGTTCCTTTAGGTGTCCCGTCGGACCTGCAAAGTTTTGCTATACCAAACCGATCATGTTTAAGGTAATAATACCATCCATTGAATGAAACTCCGGGGGCCGGATATTCCAAAAAATCTATTGAGTCTATAGCTTTAGAGTTGATGTCAAAAACAGACAATACCTTTTCTCGATAATCCCTTCCCTTTGAGAAGAATATTTTGTTACTAGCTGCCACTAGTGAATTAGAGTTTTTAAAATTATTATTAACTATAATAGTTCCTTCCTCACTGCCGTCACTTTTATACAGGGTGGTATCACTTTTAAAATAGAACTTATTTCCAATGTTAACTCCATCGACTAATGTCGATCCAGCTGGAACCGACATCTCTCTCACTAGATTGGTCATTTCCGTTGTTCCTTTCGTTTGCCAAATAGCCTCGAAACCTAAGTCAGACTTGGTGGTAAATAGCATTTGCTCGCCTAATTTTACAAAATCTGACGGTTGGCGGATCGTCTGTCGGAATGATCTTAATAGATTGGTTCCTAGAATGGAGCCATCGCTAATCCAAAGCTGGTTTGTTTTTAATGTTACGACAGCCTTACTCAGAAAAGCTGTTAAGCTTACAATTTCTGAGCCTGTTGCTCCTGGGATAATGTCTTTTACTAAACGAGTAGAACCGACTGTTCCTTCAGTTTTAAATAATTCTTCGCCTGTGGACGGAGTATAGCCCTTGAAATACAAAACATCTTCGATAGCTAGAAAAGGATTGTCAACGCGAACGCCATTATTTGCATCCGCTAAAAACTCTAGGCTATTATTGACAGCGTTATAGCTATACCAAGAGTCTCTCCAAGAATTAGGTCCGCATACCAATAAGTTATTATTAACCACGCTAAACTTAATGTCAGCGCTTGAATTAGTTGAGTTCTGGAAGGTATGAACCATTTGTACTGCATCTTTGCCGTCCGTTACAAATAGCTTGTAACCTTGAAGAAAAAAGACCTTGTCATTGAAGGAAAAAAAATCAGAGTACGTTTTTCCGGTACTTCCAGGTGTCATGTCTTTGAGTAAACTGGTTCCGCCTTCAGTTCCGTCGCTTTTCCATACTTCTTTTCCACTTTGACCATCGTCGGCAGTAAAATATAAGGTCCCGTTGCAAGCTCTGATGTCATATGGATAGCTACTACCCGTAGGGTTTATATCCTTGACCATATAAGTTCCCGCTGGAGTTCCATTGGATCTCCAGACCTCCCATCCATTGGTATCGTTGTAGGCACGGAAGAAAATGTTATCTCCTAACAACTCAAATTCTGACGGTGTCTCACCAAATTGATTTGGATTGATATCCTTGGTAATCTTAGTTCCCTCTGTCGTGGCATCCGACACCCATACCTCCCAGCCCTGCACTCCATCGTTGGCTTGGAAGAAAAACTTATCTTGTGTGAAATAAAGCTCCTCAAATAATATACCGTTGTATTGCCCAGGGGCTATATCTTTTAGTAACTTGGTACCAGCCGATGATCCGTCACTCGTCCAGAGTTCCTTGCCATTTTTCCAGTCCTCCGCGATGAATACGAGTAAATTTTTAAAGACATGTAGCTGTGCTATGTCTTCTTTCACGGAGTGTATGGTAGTCACCTTTGTTGTACCAGCTAGGGTGCCATCAGAGGACCAGATTGAATTCCCAATTGTGAAAAAGATCTTTGACTTAAAGTTTACGAAACTCTTAGGTCTAAGATCAGATAGTGTGCCTGTATTAAGATCTTTTACTAAGTACGGCTGAGCGCTAGTCTCTAATAAAGATATCGAAGCAAAAATGTAAAGGAAAAGTAGTCGTCTCATAGTAGGGCACAAAAGGTTTGTATTGAATGATATAAAAGTAAGGAATTTAAATTTAAGGGTTAACTGAACTTCAATAAATTAGCTGCCTCCTATAAGGCTTTAGCTGATCCTGATCGATAGGAAACATGCAACGATTTCTCCTCTTCCTTAATTAGCCATGGCCCTACTTTCGCATACATATTTAGCGTATTAATAGAGCATCTTCGAGCTTGGCAGACGCCCCTGCTAGCGCCTACATCCGTCTGCGCTGATACAGCAAGGACGTCGGTCCGCTATTTGAATTGAAAAGTATAATCAATATTTGAATTTTCTTTTTGCTAGAAATGAGCAGCAATTAAATTTGGAGATGATAGGCACATTCATTTTGTGACTTTTACTGCAGTGCACTGGATAGATTTTTTTATTAGGAAAGAATATAGGTCAGTTCTCATTGCGAGTATTAAGTATTGCCAGAGAGAAACGGGCTTCAATTATTTGGTTACGGTATAATGACAAGCCATATTCCTTTACTGATAGGCTGTGATGGTAGAAATAATCCTGATCGCGTTGTCCAGGATATAAAGAGCTATACTTCTCAATGCTTCCACAAGCATCTAGCAGCTGGTGGTAATAATTACGAAAGCAGAAAATCTTGGATGTTATGGATGATGAATCGGAGTGGGGATAAAAAGAAAGGCGAAATTCAGTATCGGTTTTGGCAAACGGGCAACCATGTAATTGAAATATGGAGTGATAACGTTTTTTATTAAAAGCTGAATTATATCCAGGAGAACCCCGTAGTTTCGAATTCTACAGCTAAGGTTGAAGATTGGCTTTACAGCAGTGCTAGAAATTATGCGAATCTTTCCTCTGTACTAGAGATCATGTTTAATCATTAGTATTCATTATTTAAAAAGCGGGCAGGCGCCCTCGCTGTAAAGTCGCCGACGGACATCGGGGCGCCAGTCCACGGAGAAAGCGTTGTCCATTTTAAATCGTAAGATAATTACATGCGTTGCAAAAGCGACCCTCGTGATCCTCGTTAGGAGAAGAGGTACATTGAGGGTTCAATTATATAATATTTTCATTTCTCGCAAATCGAATTAATTCAAGGCTGTTTCTAACGTTGGCTTTTTTAGAAACATTTTTTCGATGGTTTTTGACCGTATGTATGCTAATGTTTAATCTCTCAGCAATATCTATATTGGAAAGTCCTTGATCAATTAATTTAATTACTTCCAACTCACGATTTGTAAACATATTACCAATAGCCCTAGGGACAAATTCATGAACTTTTACTAGATGATTATCCAGGTATTTGTTTAGCTCTACTTTTACCGTGAAGTAAAGATTATCCTTGCTGACATTGCTCAATAGTGTGATCCCTACATGGCGGTTCATCTGATTTTTTATAATTAGTTTCTCATCCCTGATCGTTATAAAATTTCCAGTTAAAGTGCGCATGCGGTAGTAAAACACAAATCTAAACTTGGTTGGGAGTAGGATGGAGCTGTTTTCTGCCACAACACTCTTCATGTAGTCAAAACATTTTGTTACTGGTTTAATATCTTCATGGTGAATTAGCGAAAAATAGGCCTCCATAGAAAGACTTCGAAATTGCTCAACAGAGTAACCCAAA
>DASVUU010000905.1:0-2394 GCA_036386935.1 Cytophagaceae bacterium
CTGAGCAAAGCAACGTGCGGAGGCAATACAACTCTTGTGCGAAAACGATACAGGTCCACGTGTATCGTGGTTACAAGTGACCTCATAAACTTAAATTACTGATAATCCTTTCCCTTTATACCTGCTTATTGACTATCCCATCGTTTTTTGAGAATTCGGTCACCATGTCCAAATTAGTCGATTATATTACTTCCTCACCAATTTTGCTATCAAGAAACTGTATAAAAGTGGCGGGTAATGTAGTCTTACCACTTATTTCTAAAATAAGTGTTTTTAAGAAGTTATAGATGAAAATGTTTAGCCCTTCGTCTCCGTCATCGATATTGTACTTATAGGTCGTCGTTTTATTCTTCCAAACGCCGGAGCCTGACTCATACTCTTGGACCCAATCGTACAGATCAATTAAAGAATATTCTACGTACTCAAAATCTGGACAATTGTAGAAAGTTTGCTCCAGCGTTTTCTCCTTATTAAAGTTTAAAGATATCCAGCCACTTGATGGGCAACAATATATCCCCATAACAGTAGGAGCTCCATTTTCTGTAAAAAATTTATTAAATCCTTCGAGAACAAACTGTTCTATTTTCTCAGCATCGTCTTGGAGATTGGTCATATTTCGTGGAAAAGGCTTCAATTTGACGCCGACCAGTTTAAAAACTCACTTTATATACGAAATTAAAAGCTTCGCAAAATGTGTTAGCTGATGTTGATCAATTTAGTTTTTCTTTGTCTTTCGCGGTCAGTTTCAAACATCAGTAATTCTATTGCTCGTAAAGGGGATATTTCATATAAAAATTTATCCTGAATTTTAGCATGTAGTTTTTTATACTCATCCTTATTTGCAATCTCATTCAAACGTCGTAGATATTCCAAATAATTTTCAGGCTTTTCAATTCCATACTGCGATTTTTTGCCTGTTAAATACCGAAATATTCTACTATCCCATATAGCATAAACTTTAGGACTTATAAAATGAAGTAGTTTAGAAGCGCCGACCATAGAATTATTAATACAAAATTTTATTCTTTCAAGTTCAGCTAATGAAATTAGCTGACCAGCTTTAACAGCATTCAAGGTTGTTAACACTTCCTTCAGCTCCTTCGTATTAAGTTGAATTACTGTCGGCATCCAACCGTAAACAAAATGACTTGCTATTACCAAATGATGCTTTTCTATACATTCAATATTTTTGAAGTACGTAATAAATTCTTGATAGGTATTTAGATATGAGTCATGTTCGGTAATGCTAAAGCTTTCCATATCCAGGGATAGGTTTTCAAGACTAAGATTTTTCATATTTGAATGAATATGGTGCGCCTCATATTATGGATGGTAAATAGCGAATATACGCTACCTATAGCGGATATGTTTCATTTAGGTCATGAGATAACAATCGTTTATGAGACTTCTTGACGGTGTTCTTAAAATTAGAAGTGCCGTTTTTCACTACCTCTTGGTGGTAATGAAGATTTTAAAAAGAAATCAGCTATTGACTCCATCTCCTTTTTATCAATTCCGCCACCCACATTTTTATTCGCGCAAATAGCGATAATAAGATCCTGTGCAGGAAATATCATGACAAACGTTCTGCCACCTTCGATTGTGCCTCCGTGATGAATGATGCGCCTTCCCTTACTATCCGTTTCCACTCTCCAAGCAATGCCAGCTATTGTTTGTGTACCAGTTTTCAGGCGCTGAGGAGTAAGGAGAATTGCGACTGCCTCCGGTTTGAGCAGTTTCGGTGTGAGCAGTTCTCTGCCCACCTTTACCAGGTCGGAAGGCGTGGAAAGATAACCGCCACCAGCCCATTTATAACTATTGTCCACAAGCAGGGCATTTACCAGTCCTTTCCCGTAATCATCATAAAACCTGACCCTGTTCGACACAATGCTGTCCGGATAGTCAGGCGCAGTATCTTTCATCCCTAAGGGCATTAAGATCTCGTTTTGCATGTAGGTCAAAAACGGTGTATTACTAACTCCCTCAATGGCCGCGCTGATTAAAGTGTACGCATAAGTGGAGTAAGAATACGCTGTACCTGGTTCGAAAAGAAGACTGTCTTTTTGGAAGATTGTTAGGCCTTCTGCAACATTATTAAAGCGTATCGGGTATTGAGGGTCGTCGGCCCGGTAATGACGAATACCAGCTGTGTGCCCTGCTAGTTGCCTTATAGTTATCGGATATTTTTTAGCGGGAAACGCTGGGACATAGGTTTGGATAGGTGTGTCCAACAGTAATTTGCCCTGGCCGTAGAGCTTTCCAACAGCAAGGGACGTAAGACATTTGGAAACAGATCCAATTCTAAACTTCGAATAAGTGGTAACGGGAGTATTGTTCTCAAGATCGGAAATCCCATAGGCATCTGCCCAAAGCACTCTTTTGCTGGTGCCTACA
>DASVUU010000906.1:0-7348 GCA_036386935.1 Cytophagaceae bacterium
CATTTTCTTCGATTTTCCAAGTTCTTAGAAAAGATCTTATATCCTCATCTAAAGAGATTTTGCCTTGCTGCCAAAGCATCATTATATAGAAGGCATTTATGGTTTTACTTATTGAAGCAACTTGGTATAATGTTTTAACCGTTGCCAACCTGTTTTCCTTTACATCTGCATACCCGTAGGCTTCTGACCATTCAATCTTTCCACCGTTTATTACAGCCAAAGAGATGGATGGCGCTTTATGAAATCTCATTCTATCAACGATGTTATATCTTTTTGTAGAGTCGGAGGATGGAACTTCAAAAAGGCTATTTTCCACCATGGCTTTCTTCTTTTTGATTGTCTGCGCAGAACCCTTGAAGTTTAACAGCAAAATAAACAATGGTATCAAATATAATTTGTGACTCATTATAACTAAGCTTTTGAGACCGTGAAGTATACATGAAAAAGTTGCTTCGGATAATTATTTTGTTCACTTGTCATATTTGTTAGAGGCTATCTAAGTAAGGGTAGACAAATAAAATACCAAAAGTTAACGTATTAATAACTAGTAACATATAACAAAACATGTTAAAAAAAGTGTTCGATATCGGACAGCATGTTTGCAGCTGAACAAATACTTGAGGAAATCACGTGCTAGCAGTAGCTAGCGCTGCTTATTCTGATTTTAAATTGAGGTCGCGGAATAAGCAATCCAATCCTGACTTGTTCAAGCAATGTGGGGCAAATGATATTTGCACTTCTGTGGTGGATGCCGATGTGACGCATCGCATCCTATAAATTCTTTTAAAACTGGTTCTTCAACATAAATTAGTATGTCAGATCCGGATTCCAGTAGTTAGTGAGAATGATGAATTGTATATATTAGGCTGTCTGCTCCTTGTGTTATCCGACTGCTTGTACATAGCAATCACGCCCCGTGTATACCTAAGCTCCAATATGATCTTCGATTTTTTCCTTACTATATCAGTTCCCAAAGCTGCAGTAATACCAATGTCACTTCCCTTGTACATAGAGGTGACGGTTGTGTATCCCGGCTTCTCGGTTCTTGTGCCCGGTCCGATTACAGATTTTGCATTTAATAATTTGGAGTATGTGCCACCAATCATAAAATAAGGCAAAAGTTTTTCACCCTTTCCCGTATACTTCAGCAATAAAGGAATTTCCAAATAGGCGTTCTTAGACTTGCGATCTATCTTGTAATCTAACTGGTTTTTATTTTCGTCAATAGCTCTAAGCTTGCCATAGCTATATATCTTTGAAGTATAGTTTATCTCAGTTTGAAGGGAGGCGTGGCCTATCAATTGTCGATTAGCTAATGCACCAAAAGTATATCCTGGCCTATATTCGACCTTTAATATGTCGTTGCCTACAATATTACCCCAAGTCAAACCTCCCTTTACTCCGAAAGATGACTGAGCGAAGGTGTTAATACTTGCTGCGAGAAGTAAAACTATTAAAACGTATTTCATTTGTTTTGTGCTTTTGCTGTAGGTTTGTGAAATATTAAACTTACCTTTTTAATCATTGAGGCCTTGGATTTTTGAGCAAACGGTACCGTCTAAACTTATTTTGTCTGATCACCAGTAGGGGATATGCTATAGTTATTTTCTACGCTGTACATTCGACATAATTACAGAAAAGAGCCTAGCACATCTTTAATAAGTGTTCCAAATTGAGCATGGCGGCTACATCTACCAGTTGGTACACAATTGTCTCCTCTAGATAGGCAGGAATATGTTTTTTGTGTTTGCTTGCTTCCAATAAAGGGAATACTTTAGCATGCAAACAAGAAGCTTGTTAGAATGTTTGCCGAAGTAATATCCCGTGATATTTTATACCTCTGGGTGAATGGCTTTCTAGCAGATTTTTCTCCTCTTCTACTTTTTATGCAGGCATTGATTTGAGGTGATATTTAGCTTAAATATAGTTCCTGCTACCTGCTATCTACACCGATTTCCTCAGGCATCAATGCTCTATTCCATATCTTGATTTCATCCAGCACCCCTTCAAAATAATCTCCGTAGCTGCTACTTGCCCCAATAACGAAAGGTGCATCCACTGGGGTAGGGGACGCAACGTTTTCATCCCAACCAACCAATTTACCATCCAAATAAAGTCTTAATCTGCCGTCTCGTATGATTGCCGTATAGTGGTGCCATTTCTCATCATATTTCATCTCCACCAATCCTTGGTCTTTCATGCCTCTATTACCTCCACTAAAATTCAATCTACTATTACCGGGGCTTATTTCTAATTCAAATCCAGCTGGATCATTCCATGCCTTTCTTTTTGCAAAAACCCTGTAGTAATTGTTTGAATTTGGGTCAGTAAGCTTCATCCAAAAAGATACAGAAATATCGCCTTTAACATTAAGGGTAGCAGGGCTCCCGAAATCAATATAATTTTTGCCCTTAAAGGATAATGCCCTTCCTTTTTTACCATCTACCCATTCGGCTCCATGAATGTTACCGTTATTTTTATTTTTAGACAAGTCTTGTACTGTAATTCCAGCACCTTCTTCAAATGGCCAAAAGCCTACCAATGCTGAGTCCTTTTGCGGTAGGAGCGGTGTTTTTTCTTTAAAATTCTTTCTCTTCGATTGGGTGGTTAACTTCTGTGAGTATTTATGCAGATCGTGAAGGGTGACATTTTTGTAACTCATTTGAGGAAGTCCCAGGTCCGAAGTGGACTCTAGGTTTATTTCCGCAGAGGATATATTGTGTACATCTTCAAACACAATAGCAGACCTTTGATCTTTAGCGACAGATGTAATTTTTACATTATTAAGCATCAATCCTTTTACATGTCTGAAGTAAATTCCATATGCCGGCAAATTGCTCCCAAACATACCATTTACCGGGTAGCCGTTAGAGTATTCAGGAAGCTGCGTCGAAGTATCTCGATCGGTTCCTCCTCCAAGAGTTTCAATAGTAATATCACTCAACTGCACATTCTCAATGTAGTTGCCAGGAAAGCCTGTAATTGATGAGCTCACAACGTTGGCGTTTTTTGCGTGTATATTGCTTAGGAATATGTCACGCATCGTACTTTTTTTCAAAGTGCCGTCATCTTTGGAAGCTTTCCCGTTTCTATTTCCAAGTTTTATAAAGATAGGGGTTTCAGCACTGTCAATTAGGATATTGTTAAATGAAATGAAATTCATCTTTCCGCCGTCGACTTCGGCGATGTCAATTCCAGCAAGTCCTCCTCGGTAGCCACTGGTATGGCTCATTTTTATTGACTTAGTAGGTCGGATAATACAATTTGAAACAGAGACGCGACTAAAGCCTCCAAGCGAGCCGGTACCTAGCTTTATTGCAGACGCAAAACTGCTCACTACACAATTCGTTATTACAACATCTTCACAGGCGCGATTCCCCTCAGACTTCAGGCAAATGCCATCATCACTTGCATCTACATAGCAATCTGATACCGTTACATCATGGCAACCATCTATGTCTATTCCGTCATTGTTGAGATTGCAATGGTTCCATACCTTTAATCCTGATAGTCTTAGATGATCACAATGGACATACCTTTGCATCCAATATGCCGAATTACGCATGTGAATATTAGTCACAGTTACGTAATTGCAATTTACAAACCTCAATCCATAGGGGCGGTTAGGGCTTTCATCTATATGATCTTGAAAAACCTCCTGGTCTCCACCAGGATAAAATGTTCCCTCTCCCGTTAATGCTATATTTTCTTCATCTTCAGCATATAAAAATGCCTTTTTTGTTGCCGCGACTATATTGTCAATCCTTGTTGGCACTTTCTGGACAATGTCTGGATAGTCCTCCAGGCGGTCAGACCCTTTCAATATACTATTATGGCTTAAGTGAATTGTTACATTGCTTTTCAACCTGATCGTTCCTGAAACAAAAATGCCCTGCGGAAAAAGGACCATGCCCCCACCTTTTAAGCTGCAATCATCTATAGCTTTTTGAATACTTATGGTATTGATTGTTTTACCGTCCCCTTTGGCGCCGTAGCTTAGGATGTTGATGGTTTGGGCCATACCTCGGGAGGATAGAGTAAGAAATAGTATGACACATATTTTTTTGGCTAATTTCAGATTCATCAAATTATCACTAGTAGTTTTTTTTGAAAAATAAAAGTAGCTATTTTTTCTACAACCGCGGATGTCTTTTCGGGCCATTGCCATATCAATATATTTAACCAGATTAGAGAGAGGCTATTGGGATTTTCAATAGAAGTATGTCAACCCATTTCGCGCTGTGCTTATACTAACAGGAACCTTAGCATTCACAATTGTACTTTGTCGAGTTAAGGATGAGCTCATCTTTAGTGTTTAAATGGAAACGCTTGACAATTAACATAGTTTCTTTTATAATTGTAATATGCCAGGAAATTATTGACCTGAATTAAGTTAAGACTGTCTTAAAAATTTGGTCTTCGAAAATAGTTATCCAATCAAATTGTAGATAAAGTCCCGCTTTCATTCAAATATCGCTTTGATCCATGTTCACAGCAACCCGAAAATTTACAGCATTGAGAAAATAGTCTAATTATAGTGATGTAGACTCGCCTCTCATTGATTTGAAATATGCTTGTTTCTGCTTACCTAACGGTCATTCGGAGGTAAATTTGATTCGAAAATTAGATGTTATATGATGGAGCAGTGAAATGCGACTCGACCTGTCAGAATATCATTTTGACCTTGGGCATTTTCGAATAAAATATAGCTAGCTGTATCAGGTCCTACTGCAATTACTTGCACGGGTTGTTGATAGCTAGTTTCAATATAAATTTATAGTTAAACCCACGTATTATGTTAAAATTGATAAGCAGAGCTTGTATATGGTTGGCAATGCTTGGGCCAATATGTAGTAGAGCTCAAACCGCTTTTATAGATAATTTTAATGATGGTGTCAGCGGTTGGAATGGTGATTCTTACGTGCTTAAGGCCGAAGGTGGCGCGGCAAAAGTGATAGGGAATAAGACATTTCAATGGGATTTGTTTTCTAAAAATTTCGGGCCGATAGATATTTCCTCTTCCCCATACGTTAGCATTAAAATTAGAACAAAAAAGGCTCTAAATATTGCGGTCGGACTTCGAACAGATCAGAACGGATCCCCGATATTTAGCTTTCCACGTAAGCCTGCGCCTGCTAACTTAGCGATTTTTTGGCCAGACAATGATATTGTTCCATCGGATGATTTTCAAGAGTATTCATTTAACTTTTCCGGAGCAATTGTTGATTATTCAAATTTACCGTTAGATTTGAAAAAAATTACTTGGATAAGTATATTGATAAACCCGTTAGCCCCCTTTGACAATACGGCGGCAGGTGAGGAGTTTTATATTGATGATGTAAAAATAGGAACAGCGGCTAAACTGACCCCGTCCATAAGCAACGTGGCAAATCAACACTTTGTTGTTAAAGAAACAGGCACTGTCGCGAAGGTCGTTAGTTTAAGAAACATCACCGATGGCGGGGATCTTACCAACAAAATTACGATAACTGCTACTAGCTCCAATATGACGTTGGTTCCCAATTCAAATTTGATAGTTGATTATACATCTCCTTCTAGACAAGGTACTCTCAGTATTAGACCCAATGATAATATGGTAGGAGAGTCTTTAATCACCTTAAAGGCCGCCGCTGCAAATATGGCTGATAAACTTACGTCGTTTAAAGTCATAGTAAAACCGAATGCTGCGCCTGTAATGGAAACTATTGCGCCAATTCAATTGCAAAAGGGCGTCGCTACAAAAATTCCCTTACGAGTGTTTGATGGTGATCCTGATGCTTTTCAGGAACTGACTATTTCCTCCACGGCCTCAAATACTGACATTACTCCCAACCCGATCGTCACTTTCGATAAGGCAACTGGTGTAGGAAACTTGATCGTAACTCCTACAAACGCAGCTGCCAACGGATCGACCTATACTATCAGTGTGGTATTAGCTGACGATGGGGGCGCTGCGCATGGGGGTATAAATACAAAGACCTATACCTTCGATGCAACTGTGTATGGCGAAATCAATAAGCCTCCTTATTTTGATTCTATATCTGACTTTGCGACTGTAAATAGAATTGGGTCTCATGAACTGGTTCTTAAACGTGTATCCAATGGTGATAAGGGAGATAACGATATCCTATTTTCTGCTGTAAGTTCAGACACTGCTATAATAGATGATATAAGCTTTAGTCGCATTAGCAATGGTTCGGTAGTCATGATTTACTCCACATTGGGATATGGTACAGCCGAAATAACCGTCACCCTCCGTGATACGCAAGGAAATACGAGCAATAATGGAAACCAATACTACGCTCAGACTTTTAAAATTTCAACACGACAGGTAACCTTTTTCGAAGGGTTTGATGGATCCACTATTCCTCTGGGCGTAAGTGCAGACAAGTTTTTAAATTTAAGTATTGATAAGGGGGCATTGAAGGTGAGCGCTGATGTTCCAGAAAAAGAATTTCCGGGAACGATATTCGAATTACCCACAATTGTCGGCAGGACCATTGATATTTCCCAGAATTCTTTTGTAAAGCTAAGGGTTAAGTCGAGTAGCGCTAACCTCAATGGAGACGATTCTAAATATGGAGACGACCTCACGTTGTTTGATATTCATTTATTAGACCAAGATAGTAATTTGGTTCACTTACGTTCAGATTACCCCGCTGATAACCAATGGCACGAACTTACCTTTGATTTTAGACGTAAATTTTTTAATTATGGGAAAGGGCGTTTTGACAGTACTAAAATTAAGCAAATTGCCGTCTATTTTGATGCCCGTTGGTGGGTGCCTTCGAAAGGTGAGTATTGGATCGACTTTATTCAGATGGGAGAGGGAGTATTGCTAGAGCCATCAGGACCAAAAATTTCTAACCAAAATGTGTTGAAAGGTGAAATTCCTAAGCCGATAGTACTAACCGGTATAGACGATGGGCAAGGAGGGGATAATGTACGTTTCAGCATTAGCAATAGCAATCCAGCGCTTGTTTCTAATCTTTCAATAAGTGACGTGGTGAATGGTACAGCTACGTTGACCTATGCCATAGCTCCAACTTCTGTGAAACTTGACAGTGCTAAAATAAAGGTCGTTACTTTTTACCCTGACAAACCAGATTATAAAAAAGACAGCGTTTCTTTTTATATTTTTGCAGTCGATACTGCAAGTACTTCCGCCTCGACAGTTACCATCAATAAGACACAGACTTTTCAGACAATCAAAGGTATTGGGACTCGGTTATCAAAGCGTCCCCTATCAGAAATACTTGAGGTCGCCAATGACTTAAATTTAAAACTGTATCGTGTTCTCGGGGAATTCGACACTATTGAAGAAGTAAATGACAATGGTAATCCTAAC
>DASVUU010000907.1:0-12028 GCA_036386935.1 Cytophagaceae bacterium
ACATCCTGTCGAACTTGTGAAAATCATTATTCTTTTGAAGGTATTTAAGCCCTTCTTTCAATAAGAGATTTAGTGAATCCGCGGTCGGCCTATTCCGACTTTTGATCATCGAAGAATAAGGCTGTATTGCCTTTTGAACGCTTAACAATGAAACATACGCTTCTTCCATAGAATTACCACTCGCAGGAGCATCAAAACCTGTAAGGCCCAAAGTAAAAACTCTTATCAGCTCTATTCGTGCCGCTTCAAAGACATTCCTATCTTGAATATTAATGTTTCGATTTGCCGAGAAGTCAGTAATATTTTTTACAAAAGACTTACCTTTTTCTTTTAACAAATTTGAATCGATACTATCCGAAAAAATAATCTCATCCAATACCTGTAACCCTTCTGGTTCCTGGACTTCAATCCAATCCACTCCCTGCATCATTTTGGGTAGAGGGGCACCGTTAAAAAATTTCTGAGCAAGATCTTTGTTAAAATATTCTATAAAAATTTCAGCCTTTTTATATGCAAGCCTTGTTTTGCAAAACTCCAACTGAAGTAAGGGCAATGCTTTTTTATCCTTTAGGTAAAGACTAATCGCTGCATTAAGTTTCACTACTTGAAAACTTAATTGCTGAACGTCTAATTCATATTTCGTTTGAACAGATAAAGCCGGAGAGTTGGATGTTGAGGAGGTCGAAACCACAACAACAGAGGAGAATGTAAAAAATAAAAATATAAAATATAAATAGTGCTTTCTCTTATACATATATCATAAAAATAAAAGATTACCCCCGTAAACGAAGGCAATCCTTTCTACAATCAATTAATTAACTATTCTACAACCAATTTTTGCAATTGGCCCGCTTTATTTGAAATGTAATATAAGCCTTGGTTTAAATCAGAAATGTTGATTAATTGAACATCTCTATAAACCTTTACTCTAGTGCCTTTAGTATCGTAGATAGCAGCATCAGTTTTTTCATTGAAATGCAACTCTCTCGCAGCAGGATTGGGCCAAATTTGGAATCCACTTCCAGCAAATTCTGGTGCCGCAGAAGCAGTTATTATAGCCTTGTCCCACCCTGAAATAGCATAAGTAAGTGAATGGTTATAAGGAAAAGGATTTGATCCATCCGGATGTTGAGAGTTTACAAGTAAAGTCTTTCCATCTGGAGTTGGGCAAGCTCCTGTAACCTCACCACCATAAGGCGTCGCAGATATTTTGATCAAATCATTTACAGTTGGATTAGCTATAGCCATATCAAGTAAGAATAGCTCACAGATATTATTCTTGCTATCACCTACCATTTCTGATGGTACACGTCCCATTGTTCTTCCGTTCAAATCCTCACATATTACCATATATGTCTTTCCATTTACATAAAGCATATTAAGTCCATCAGGGTTCGTCAAATGCTTTGCTGGATAATTCGCAGCTGTTGGAGAGGCAGCGAAGAATGGACCACCTTCGATATAGCTTGTAACAACCTCAGTCATCGGATCGTATTCCAAAACTCGACCATAGTAGTCAGGGAATTTACCCAAATAAACAGAATCCTTAGCAGCAGCGTCTGTACCAGTAAAGTCCACTCCTTTTCTTTGCTTGTAGTAATTTTTGTACGCACTTACCCAGTGATTGTCTACTACACCTGTACTTGGAGAAAATCTTAGGTCATCTCTCCCAGTTTCACTCATGTAAACTTTACCGTTAGTTTTATTGTAGGTTACCCACTCTAATCTGTTGAACATCGACACCTTTTTCTTCATAGCAACAGCAGAAATTCTCAGCATAGTATCCAACTTTGTGTTATCTATCTCTACCCATTTGCTCGGGCCGTGATTATCATGTTTGTACACAAAAGTTCTACCCTTAGTGAAATCACCTGCAACATCAGCAACAAACTTGGTAAAAAGACCTGGAACTCCATCCTCACCTAAATAGACTGTTTTATTGTCTGGCATGATAGCTCCTCCTTCAAAACCTTGACGACCCCAATTGTATTGTTTTCTGAGCGCTTTAGCCTGCCTTGGATCTATTTCAACCATCCAATTAAAGTTCTGAAACTTCTTAATTTCCTTTCCTGCGTAATCAGTTCCTGGAAATTCTGTTGTACGGATAGTGAAATTAGCTGTATCTCTAACTCCAGTTGGATCACCACTTAACAATGAGCCTCCTTCAAAATATATTCCACTACCGTCAGATTTAAGAGCATCATTTCTATCTTTACCTCCAAAATTTGAAGATCTAAACCACTCTTCAGCTGTCCAGATACGACCATCTACAGACGAGGTAATACCACCGCAATTCATACCTGTTTCACCAACTGTGTTTACAAAATCAACATTGAAGAATTTGCCTTTTCTACCGTCAGCTAATTCCTGGTTAATGACGATCAGGCTATCTGTTGCAGGGTCTCTTTTTACAGCAAAAACTGTCATTCCACCGCCATCGCCTATCTTATCATCCTTCAATACCAGCTCATGGTTGATTGATACCCAACCAAGGAAATTTTGATGTCCTTTTGCAGACCAAGCGGAAATTTCAGCGGGAGTCGCTGGAGTGAATCCGGTGAAATCGTGCCATTCTTTGGCAAGTTGCTTCCCAGCCGATTGACCATATATAAGCTGACCATTTCCACCGACTTTTGATGGAATGGCGGTTGTGGCTACAGTATCAACTTTACCTACAAATACTACTTGATGGTTCAATGGTGACTTCGGCATTACTACTGTTTTTGGTGGTGTTGCGCCTAGCGTTGGCAAGTCTACACTTGCAGGAAACTGCGCGAATACGCTTGCAGATAATCCTAGCAAAGTGGCTACAGATAAGTAAATTTTTTTCATAAGAGAATAATAATCTTGTTTATTAGGTTGATCCTTCTCTACAAAACTATATTCTCAATGTTAACCCACCATTAACCTAAGATTAAAAAACAATGACGGCACCGTTACATAAAATAACCGCCAGCTAATTACCTCAAAAAACTCTTGTTAATATTTTAGTCGACGACAATTATTTAAAAGGAGCGTGTAACTAGCACAACATCTCACTTAATTAGGTGATAAATGACATGTCGTTCAAAACAGCATATGAAGCGTTTTACTGATAATATATTTGACACGTTCGTCACAAGAAATGTCCATCCACTATAGAAAGTGTCATTGGAGAGGAACCTTGATATTTTAAAGAGCGGCTTTATCCATTAAATAAAGTGAGCCCGCTAGCAAAGATTTAATGGCAGAAATTAACTTAGTAAGTTTGCTGAGCTTTGTCTGCTGATTAACTTTCGTGCAAAAAGGTTTATGTTGAGTGTTTTATAAATGATGTTTTCTCTGCGACCGTTTTATAAAATACAACGGCCAGTTTTATGCCTACTTCATTTATAGCCACGGTTATAATCCTGGTCTATAGTCTACTCCGACTCACACTTATAACCAATACCCTTTAACGTGGTAATATAGTGATCGCCAATTTTCTCCCGAATCTTTCTGATATGCACATCAATAGTCCGTGAGACGACAAATGTCTCTTCTCCCCAGATATACTTCAACAAATCATCTCTTGAAAATACTTTATTTGGGTTTTGACAAAGGAAATAAAGTAACTCAAATTCTTTCTTTGGGAAAACAATTCTATTTCCACTTTTGGTAACAGTAAAGCTTGATCTGTCTATGACAAGATCCTTTAATTGAATGACTGTTTCATTCCTGTCCTTCTGAGACCTCCTGGAAAAGTAAGAAGCGATCCGGCTTGAAAGTGCTCTGGGCTTAATAGGTTTAGAGATGAAGTCATTGGCACCGGCCTCAAACGCGGCGATCTCAGAATATTCCTCCGTTCTGGCGGTTAAAAATAATATGTAAGTCTCTTTATACTTTACCATTGAACGTATCTGCCGACAGGCTTCGATACCATCTGTGATAGGCATCATTATATCAAGCAAGATAAGATCAAATGTATTTCCTTTGCAAGCATTAATGGCTTCGCGTCCATTACTGCAGGAAATCACTTCATAACCTTCTTTCTCTAGATTGTATTTCAAAAGGTCAATAATGTCCACTTCATCGTCAACAACCAATATTTTATAAGGCTTACTCATTGCATTAGCGGTGGACTGTTGTGGGGCGAAATCAGTGGCATTCATTATATGCAAAATACTTCCTGAATATTTCGTTAAGGTTAATGGAAGGTTATGAAATTGTTAAATTGATTAATTAGTCCCAATGCAGGACTGGATAAATGACATAAAAAAAGAGCCTACTTTTGTAAGCTCTCTTTTAAATGTCTTAATTTATTAATATTATCTAACTGACAGTTTTATAGTCTTTACAACCTTACCAGCAGATACCTTAGCGAAATACAGACCTGAAGCCAAGCCAGACGCATTAAACTCAGCAGAATACTGACCAGCTGCCTTTGAACCGTTTTCTAGCTTAACTACCAAATTACCAGTAGCATCATATACATCTATGTTTACAATAGAAGATGTTGATAATGTATAAGATATCTGCGTTGATACTTCGATTGGGTTTGGAGAAGCAACTACTGAAAGATTAGTTTCAGAAGGATCGTTGATACCAGTAGTTGGCCCACCTACGACACTGTAATCGAAGTTCTGAGGGTCAAAATTCGCCCAGCCCGTTGTCCAATCAGTTGTGTTGAAAGCACCTCTGTATGTGCTGGCTTCGAAGCCTGTTGGTAAAGCACCTCCGCCGGTTAAAACCATTGATCCGACTGATGGTATAAATGTCGGTGACTTGAAGAAGTTAGCAGACCCTTGAATAGTAGGTAGACCTAAAAAGCTATTTTCTGCAATAGCCTTATTCATGCTAGTCCTAAACCAATTGTCTAGCTCTGTCTTTGTATATGTTGAAGTCTTAATGTCATATTTCAAAGTGTCAGCAACCGTTTTCGTTCCTGAGATAAGGTTGTTCATAAATTGTAGCTTACCACCTTGGATATTCTCGCTTACAAAACGAGTCCCAGAATTATCTATGAATAGTCCAATAGGATATCCCATGAAGACGGAATTATATACAGACAACGATGAATTCCTTCTGATGTGTAAAGCTCTCCTATAATTGGCACCCTGTCCGGTTAGGCTAGAGGCAGAGGTTGCCAACGGCCCAAACACTGTAATATTTGCAAATTTGGCTTCCGTAAGAGGGGTAGAATTAGCACCATTAGCATCACCATCAGACTCAAAAGCGTTAGAGGCTCCAGGGCTTGCAGTCGTTCCTATGTCAGACACGTCCTTATCTCTCATCACTAACCCGTATTGCACATTTCCTGAATATCCAAAATCGGTATCAAAATCATCATCCAAACCACTGTAAGCTATTAAATATTTTGCATTAACGTTACCGCCGAACCATTCAAAAGAATCATCTCCAGAGTGCGATACTTGCACATGATGTATTTCTGTTTCTTTTCCTACACCACCTAGTGTTAATCCATTTATTTCATTATCAGCAGTAAATGCAATTCCTGGAAATTCAATTCTCACATATTTAAACACACCAGAATTATCATTGACATTCGTGCCACCATAGCTTCTTGCAACGCCGCCTTCGATCGTAGGGTTAGTCTGGTTAGTAGGGCCGTTTCCTAATATTATCACTCCACCCCAATCGCCAGCGTCTCTTGAGCCTTTCGCTAAATTTGAAGTAAAAACTATAGGAGCAGTTTCTGTACCCATAGCCATTATTTTGGCTCCTTTTTCTATTATCAATGATCCTTTAGTTGTTTTGTCACCCTTTATAACGGTACCAGCTTCAATAGTAAGAACAGCTGGGGCAACTACATAAACAAAACCTGTAAGTAGGTAGTGATTATTCTTTGTCCAGGTTTCACTTGATGTTATTGAACCTGACTTATTGACTATTGTCTGTGCGAACAGATTATACTGAGTCAGTATCAATAGTGCAATTAATAGTAAATGTTTTTTCATTTTGATTAAGTTTTAAATTACGACGTAAAAGTACATTTGGTATGTTACCCAAACGTTAAGAAAGTATTAAGAAAAGAATATTAAAGCTTATAATTAACTCCAAAAGTAAAGTAGCTACCCCTTTTGAACGAATTTACATACTCATCTTTCGACGTTAATTTAAGATCTTGATCTGAATCTTGTTTAAATCTAACGGCCTGATTTAATATATCTTGAATACCAAATCTAAATTCCCAATGATCGCCAAATCCTTTAGTCAATGTTGCATCTAAAATATTTCTTGGCAATTCAAATATCGACTCTATCTCAGAATTTCCTACCGCAAACAGTCTTTCCCCAAAGACGTTATAAAGTAAATTAAATTGAACCTTTTTGTCAGAGTCATTGAAATAAATACCAGCATTAACAATATAAGGCGATTGCCCTTGCATCAAGCGCTGGGAGACCTGGCTAGAATCCAGACTCAGATCATTTTTTATTTTGCTGTTTATTAATGATGTATTCAATAACAAGCTAAAATTTTTAATAATAGATGTCTGGGAAATAAAATTCAATGATTTCCTCATCTCAAGTTCGACGCCATAACTTTCAGAAGAGATAGCGTTGTTAAAGGTAAAGACTGGGTTTGACCCTACTAATACATACCTTTCAATTGGGTTTTTGAATTTTTTATAAAATCCACCTATGGAAATACTTTCATTTTCAGAAGGATAAAACTCTAACCTTAAATCAGCATTGTCAATTGTCGCTATTTTTAAATTCGGATTACCAATTATATCGCTGCCGCCTAAAAAGTTAAAATCATAATAGGAAAATGGTGCTAACTCTCTAAACTCTGGTCTATTTACACTTTTAAAGTAAGCAGCCCTTATGAGCCATTTATCTGTTAAGTTATAAGAGATATTGGCCGAAGGCAGAATGGATGTGATAGGAAACTTTGCGTTTATTGGCTCTTTGCTGGTATTAGCACTATTTATACTTTGAACATTGTTTTCCACACGTACCCCTGTAGAGATATTTAAATTATTTAGGGGAAGTGATACACCAATATATCCAGCAGCCAACTTATTAGCAGCATCATATTTATCGCTAGGGTTTGTACCTTCTTTTAGCACAAGTCCTGTTACACTATCTATGTTCTCTGCCTTGAATATCTCTTCTATTGGTTGGGTTGATATCTCGTTATTAAACTTCTTCGAACCGTAAGCAAAAGACATCCATCGAGCACTGAAATCTCTCTGCTTATTCTCTAAATAAAAACCTGTTCGTAACTTAAGGTGCTTTTTAACATTCTCCTCTCCTTTTACTATTCTTATATTTTGTTCTAAATCTACGCTTGCCATTTTAGCGCTTTCGGACAAATTGGAGAAGAAGCGTGATGCCTCTGTATTGGTTGCGCCTCTAGGAATGGCAGCCTGGAAGTCTGGGCTGTTGGCTTCATTTCTTATGTATCTCATTCGTCGAGTGTCTGGCTCTTTTCGTAAGGTATTAGATGATCCTAAAGTCCATGTTAAGTTTGTCATCGGAGTGATATCGTGCGAACCTTGTAATTGGCCAGAATATATGCTTCTCGTTTCATATCTAAAAGAATAGCTTTTGAAAGTGGATTCCTCCATATAATAATTACCTTCCCTCAAAATGGTTTCTCGCATTCCAATGTGATTGAATACATTTTTAAAGTAGATTTTATTGTTAGGATTTATTTCAAAAGAATAATTATTGATTATCCCCAACCGTACATTATTTACAAACGCCCTATCAAAATTCTCAACTCGAATTGCACTCATATTTGCTTCCGGGACATAACCCTCACGTCGATATTGTACAGGGCGTAGTTGCATATTCGCATTAGTATAATTTACACCAAGAATAAATCCCAACCGTTTACCTCCCACATTAAACCTTCTAGACATGTTAAAATTTGCCCGTAGATCTGGTAGAGCAGAGAAAGAATTTATTTTATAGTCGTTATTTAGGGACTTTCCTGCTGCTACGCTCTCAGACGCCGTAGATCCTACAAGCGTTGTAGGAAAGTTTTTAGGCAAGTCTCTTGATCCATCACCGAAACCGATAAATTCATATTTGCCAACTGCATTGCTTTTGAATTCTTTGAAAGTTGTATTAGCCCGATAGGAGGATGACAATCCGAAAGTGGTGAAGTTCTCATTGGTCACAGTTTTGGTTACAATCTTTATTGCAGCACCAGCAAAGTCACCAGGTAGTTCAGGCGCTCCTGATTTATATATCAAGAGTCGATCAATCATTCCACTAGGAACAATATCAAATGAAAATGCTCGTGCGTCAACCTCTGTGCTTGGAGTAAAAGCTCCATTTAACATGACGGCATTGTAACGTTCACTCAATCCCCTGACCATTACAAATCTATTGTCTATAATTGTAACACCGGGGATTCTTTGTATCACCTGAGCAGCATCCCTATCCTGAGATTTAGCAATCTGTTCGGAAGAAATAGCACTTACTACTTGCTCACTATTTTTTACCTCTTGTATAACGGCAGCTTCAGTATTCGTTCTTCTCACACCAACAACCTGCACTTCCTGCAATGTATTTACGTCTGGAGGCATGCTTAATGACAACTTCGGCGATTTTCCATTCTTTACAATAGTATTTACAGACCTACTTTTATACCCCAAATAGGATATTTTCAAAGTATACTGACCATCTGACACATTTGGAATTTCGAAAAAGCCTTCAAGATCTGTGGAAGCGCCCAAATTTCTACCTTCTATTAAAACCGATGCGCCTATGAGCGGCTCACCATTAAGAGAATCTAATAGAGTACCTGAGATGCCTGGCAGTAGCTGTGCAGGCTTATCGTTCTGCACGAACTGCTTTGGCTCCTGTAATGTATCCCTCAATAATATATCCTGAGAAGTGGCGCCCTCGTTAACTTTACTCCCAATAGTTTGAGCGGAATCGACACCTCCGCCAATGCTCAAGGAATCTTTCGCACCTTCAATCTGCGAGTATCCGGAGGTGAAAAGGAAGAGAAAGAAGTATAAGAAAATTTGAAATTTAATTTGCTTGGAGACTTGCATGATCAATCTTAATGATTTGAATATGCATGCAAAGGTAGGGTGGCGATGTTACCTCAACTTTAATTTAATGTTATGGAATTGTTAACATTGGAATGGGAGCGTTTAAGAAGAAAGGCCTTAAAAATTAGGTGCTAACTAAACTACCAATCCCCAGAGTTCATTGTATAATATTTCGTCTTAGCAGAATATCTTTTTATCTCCTTGTCTGTGATATCAGGAGTCCTTAGCACCTCATGCACAGAAGAAATCAACAAAGTAAAGACTCTTTTACAAGGATATATCATATATGCCTTTTCTAGCATTCTTACAGCGATTCTATACATTTTATTGTCGTGTGCAGCCACGCCCTGGTTGTAATACTGCAATCCAGCAAGTTGTACAATATCTATGGACTTTGAGTATGTAGCAAACCCTGACTTTAAACTCACATCACCGCTCAATCCAGATAGATTTTCATCCCCCGGCCTTGCCTGCATTGCATACTTTAACTCTCTACTTTTTACTTCATTTTGAACGTTTAGAAATCCATCCTCACGATCTGTGGACTCAAACAAGATTTTCTTCCCTTCAATATTAACCGTCAGGTAACTGTGACACGCGGTCTCTTTAATATCAATGTCATATTTAAACTTTTTCAAGGTTAGTCCATAGAGTGCTGTCGCTGTAAGGCAATCATATGTTCCGTCGCCTAGCAGACTTTGCAAAGTTGTAAACTTCTCATATTTCACCAAATGCCGCGTTTGAATGAGAGTGAATATCTTATATAAAAAGCTGAGATCAGTGGTATGTCTATGCTTTTTCTCTGCAAGTAAACTGTGTAACTGATCTACCTTACCTTGAATGTCTTTAGCAGACTCGTCACTAGCATTTTGGTTGATGGCTAAAAATAGGCTTATACTATTGGTCGGTTTCCCTGAGAGGTAATCTTCGAATACCTTCTTCTCATACGAGGTTAAGAAAAAGTTTTCTTCCTTTAAAAAAGGATTTTGCGCGAAATTATACTGTGCATCAGACTCCGGAGAGGCCGAAATCAACAGTATCAATATACTTATTATTCTTAATATCTTCTTCAATGCTGGCTTTTATCAATCATTACGATAGGAAAAATTACTAGTTCAATAATTTAACAATTTAATAACATTAGGACAATAATATATTGAGAATTTTGTTTATGGCGTCACCTTCTTGAGAATGTACAGGTCAAGAATTAAAACATACTAGAGCCATCACCGGCCAGCTCAGGAAGTTTAATGATAGATGTTAAGAAGATTCTATTACTAAGATAGAAGGGTAATTAAATTTAAAAAGCCTCCTCCTCAACCTTGGGAGCTTCGAAATTGAAAAGCGGATAGCTAAAAATCAGAAATAAGGAATGGGTCTTAAAGTTTCTTATGGTAGAGTAAGGAAGCGTATTCGAGAAAACCGAATTATTCATTGCTTCACCTTGGAAACTATCATTGGTAGTATGCAATCTTCCTCCATACAATGGCAGTGCATACCTGAGCTCAATATTTATTTTCCGGGATTCGATACGGAAGGGCTTACCTACGCCGAGCATCAATGAAGGTGCAAAAAGCTGGTATTTATTAATTTTAACTTTAGTGTCGATCTCTTTTGTCTCCGTCGACCGGATTATATTATTTAGATAGGTCACGTCTACCCTTTCTTCATCGCTTCTCAATCTTGGCGCGGCAGAGAAAGACAGCAAGAAGCCAGCGATTCCATAAATGTTTTTTTCCTTTTGTAAAATATATTTAGTATACAAAGGCAGACTGACAGAAAAAGTGGAAAAATTAGCTTCAGAAGTTACTCTAACGGTTCCTCCATTTCCAGAAGGGTTAAGGCTGCTTGTATAGGAATTCAATAAAATCCTGGTTGATCTTATGTTCAAAGCAAGCTCACCCATTAAGAATAAGTCTGGCTTTACCATATATTCTAAATATCCACCCAACGAGAACCCGGGCCTCATGCGAGATGAATAATTAACATTAACGCCGAGGTTTTCCGAACTATTCAAAACTTGCTTTTTTAAACCAGCGGCACTCATCAAATTCAAGCTTGGCCCTAATAAGATCCCTCCAGTCATCTGAGCCATCGACGGTATATATAGGAGAATAAAAAATAAGAAAGAGTATTTCTTCATGCTTGTACAATGGTTTTACTGTAAGAGTGCACTGAAGCTAATATCTACGTGAGGAGCTGCTAAAAGATACATTTAGTCCCTTACCGAAGCCAATTCTATGCGGAAGTTTCAATTTAGGCAAAAAAAAACCTTCAACTATTGTCAAAGGTTTTGGACGCTGTAGGGGAAGGAATCGAACCTCCAAGGAGCAGTTAGACCGAGTTTCGTCGGTTTTATCCCGTTTATCTCCACCCTCGGGACAGGAGGGCATGTCTGCCTATTTCATCACCCTACATTATGATTATTACTAACTGATTTTATAACGGTTCTACTGAACGATTGTTAAGGCCTTGTTTGCTGTAGGAGAAGGAATCGAACCTCCAAGGAGCAGTTAGACCGAGTTTCGTCGGTTTTATTCCGTTTATCTCCACCCTCGGGACAGGAGGGCATGTCTGCCTGTTTCATCACCCTACATTCTAGATTGACACAAAATTAATATATTAATGATTTTCTTCAAAATATTATACTAATTCTCTGAAATATTTACACTTTTAGCAATAAACTACTATATTCATTGTTAAATTGATAAAATCGTATAATGATTATGGAAGAAAATTTAGAGATTGACAACATAGATAAGAAAATATTATCGCTCTTGCTAGAAAATGCCACCATGCCCTATACCGAAATAGCAAAAAAGGTACATGTCTCTGGCGGCACTGTTCATGTCAGAATGAAGAAAATGGAAGACATGGGAATAGTAAGAGGTTCTCAGCTAAAAGTCGACTATTCAAAACTTGGCTTCGATATTACCGCTTTTTTAGGAATTTACCTTGAACGAAGTTCATTCTACGATGAGGCAGTGAGCGGTCTTTTGCAAATCCCTGAGATTGTCGATGTGCACTATACGA
>DASVUU010000908.1:0-5193 GCA_036386935.1 Cytophagaceae bacterium
TTCTTTTTTAACAGATATGCAAAAGAAATACCATAGGTTTTATCGAAATTGATCTTTAGCTTGTTCAATGATACATTAGTGAGTTTTAATTTATCTGGAAAATCTCCTTTTTGAGGGCTATGAAAATTTTGCACTTTTTCAAAGGTTGCTTCCCATTTGACCTTTCCAGTTCGATCAGGGACGAAACTTGCAAAAGCACATCCTTTCGAATTTGTTACCTTTCCTCGCACGCCGTCAAAATTCACTGATGATAGTCTATAACCCATTTTGCTTTGTAAGGGAAGACCGAATGCAAGTCTATACTCGTTCTTGTTAATTACTTCACTTTCTCCACTCAATAAATATGGGTCAGACTCAGTCATGGGCGTTTTGTGAGATAACTTTACCACGTCCTCAGCACCTTGAGTTATATGTCGATTTGTAGAAATTAATTGAGGAACGCTATCTGCTTTAGTTATAGAAAGAACTTTACAGCTTGCAGGATGAAGGTTAAGGAACAAGCCATAATTGAAGCAGCCTATATACTCCTCGTCCCAAAAATTATAGACATGGTAGAAGCTCTCTTTTTCTAAACCCAATTTTGACCAATCCAAATGAGTAGTACTCTCTTTAGAAGCTTCGAGATTAAAGACGCCAACAACATCATAGCTTCGAAGAGATGTCCCAACTTTCAAATCTACAATAGATTTGTTTTTTGAATATCTAAAAAGGTCTACCGGATAAATGTCCTGTGCAGGGAAAATCTTTTTTAAAATTTCCACCCGCTCAGGTGAAAGGTCCTGCATTTTTTCAGTACAAAAGGTAGACATACCCGTTAGTCCAATCATACTAGCCCAGACCTGTGCCATATCCTTAGAAAGCGGAGCGCCCACCATTACAGGGTCTGGATCTACATACCATGCTGTGTTGTGTAAAAAATAACCTGCTCTCACTGCTTCCAAGACCTGCTCAAAGCCTGACTGGCTGCCCCATACATCCCCATTACTTCTAGATCCATTGAAATATCCTATTCCTTCCACCGGAGTACGCCAACAACCCAATAAAAAAACGTCTTTGCCGACACTCTCGCGGATAGATCTCAAAGTGCTTCTATAAGCTACAATTGGATCTTGCTTGGGGTCTCTAAACGCCTTTTGACTCTTGATATAGTCTGGAACTAAAACGGATTGTCCATCGACTTTAAAATAGTCATACCCTTTTGACCTAAAATGAGTAAATAAATTATAAAAATAAGGTTTCACTTTGTTGCTTGTAGGATCAATTTGATAGCTACCAACCCATGAACTTGGAGGGGTCATTGTTGACATTCCTTTTTTATCTAGCATAAATGCGCCGGACTTTTGGGCGATATCTAGATTGCTTTGTCCGTGCGGGACTATCCATAATCCAGGAATGAATCCATTTTTTCTTATATATCTAGCCAAAGAATCCATTCCAAACTTTTTAAATCGCTCGTTTGTATGCATCCAGTTTCGATCTCCGTTATTGTCCACTTGCCACGCATCATCTATCTGAATGTACCGTAAACCGTAATCTTTAAAATTCTCTGCCAACCACCTTATGTTGAGTAGTGACTCCTTCATATCGAGGTCTTGGTAATAATAGTACCAACTGCACCAGCCGGTAGCAGGCCGCTTAAAAGCACTCTTATCTATAGGTTTAAAAAACTTTACTTTCAGCGATTGCTTATAGTAATCGCTATAAATTAATTGTCCATTTTGTAGTATCCTGTCATTCAGAAGATCAAAGTCTCCTTGCTTTATTGATGCAAAGTCAGGATTGCCTAAACCTAAAAATAGTACATCAGAATTAAGACTATCATTGAGCCTACAGGATCTAAGACTAGATTGGCTGTAGGTAAGATTGGTATAAATTAAAATTAAAAGAATGGTAATAGTAAATCTAACGCTTAAAGTCATAGGTACTAGCTATATATTCGAAACAATTCATTTAAATGTGAAAATAAAAAAATCGAGAAGCGCCTATAAGCACTCCTCGATTCAACTTAGTTGATTTTCGATTATTGTTTGTAAAACTTGGTTACCAACACGGACTTTCTACCCTTTGCTGTAATAATATACAAACCTTTGGTTAAGTCAGACACATCTACTTGTGTAGACTTGTTTTCAGAGACCATCTTTTGCTGTAACAAAACCCTTCCACTCAAGTCAGCAATGCTAAGATCTGTAATGCTCTCGGCAGACATACTTACATTAATATGACCGTTTGCAGGATTTGGGAACACATTGATAGTGCTACGTTCTGCTTCAGCAGTACTGCTTACAAGTGTAACATTAACGGTAAACTCTATAAATGTAGAATCTATGCCGCCCTCTGCTGTTCCTCCATTGTCCTTCACAAGAACTTTCACTTTTGTGGTGCCAACTTTTACTGGTGTAACCACAAGGCTTGCTTCAGAACTCGGTGAATTGTAAACAAGAGACACAGTTGCTACAGAAGGATCAGCCGATATCGCAGTGACAGCTAAGGTTTGGCTTTTTACAACCTCACCATCTGTAATACCAGTTAGATTAACTGTTTCTGCACCATCAGAAATACCAACTACTTTATTCGCAACCAAATCAATAGTCGGTTTCACATTTCCTGAGGTACTGTGAAGGACACTAATGCTATTTGCAGGTAATAATACTATTCCTGACGCTATAACGCCCATATCTTTAAAGGAAGCATGTTTCATCGTTGTATGCATTTGATAGGCTCCTGGTGCACCGTCTATCTTTACCTTTTGAGGAACTTTCTTAATATTGATAAGAATGGTTGTAAGTGTATTATCAGGGTGCGTGAATGCCAAGGATAATATATCATTATCACTTGATGTTGCACTCACCATTACACTACCTGGTACCATGTATTTAGTAAAGCTTTTATAAACAGAATATACAGGGGATCCTATAAGGAACTGTTGTCCATATGCCATTAAATCTGTCCATGCATTAACTTGACCAAATTTAAACCCGCGATAAAGAATTGCGGCGTAAACTAATGGACCTGGTTCAAACGTTGCTGCCGCATAAATATTACTCCATCTACCTTCCCAGACATTTGTAAAGCCAGATACCTCAGTCATCCACAATTTTCCACTTGGTACAGCTGCTTTTGTTGCATTGACAAATGGAGTCCATACAACGCTACCTCCAGAAGCCGGATTGATACCTTTATCATCATATATATGAATAGCGCCCATACCTACATAGCTTCTCGCTTCTTCGTCTTTTGCAAGCGCTTTCATTTGGTTGAGGTACCAATCTGGAAATCCAGTTACATCCTCAGGCATCATTATAGTTGTTGCTATGCCTTCAGCTTTAAATCGTCGTCCGACCGCTTTAATCATTTCTACATATTCTTCTGGACTAACTTTTGACGAAACATAAGGCACGCCAACTTCAGGTTCATTTTGCAAGCTAAAGCCATATAAGTCTATGCCAGCATAAGCTTTTAGTCCCCTTACTATTGCTACACAATATTCAGCATATTCATTATACATATCTGCTTTATACCTATTATTTCCGGCATATCCCTGGGTGCCTAAAAAAGCATGATCAGCCTTGTTGTGTTTAAGCCAAAATGGTGCAGAAAGAATTGTATAGAAGAATTTGGCATTTGTTGCCTCGTGTAACGCCCGGATTTCTGCCATATTCGTCATATTAAATTTGAAATTTTCTAGGGCAAGAACATTAGGATCACTGTTGTCATTCACTTCTTCAATTCTATCAAAAGATCCAAAAATTCGAAATACACTTAAATTCAAATCCTTGGCTGCGTTTACGGTTAGGTCTAGTTCACCTGTAGGGATACCCGTACCCATACCTTCCACAGTTTGGAACTTCTCATTTCGATTTATTGTAACAGTGACAGGAACAGTACCAGTGGTATCTATTGCAAACACGTAAAAGTCTACTGTATCTTTCTTAAAACCTGATTGCTCTGGATTGAAAGAAATGACCCTTATCTTTGCACTGTCAAGCTTAGTATTAGGTGCTGTTAGAGTATATGATAGTGTAGCAGAACCGTTAATAACATTACTGATTGCCACATTGGAAACCAAGCCTGGATTGTTATTAGTTATATCGAAACTTACTTTGTCACCACCCAATCCGTCGTTGATTCCAGTCAATACCACCGGCTTAGCAACGTCACCTTTAAATATCGTCTGGTTTGATATTTGTGGACCTTTTACAGCACTGATAGATTCTGCAGAAAGACCGTCCCCCATTTGAATCATGTCCACCCAATATTCGCCCTCTACATCTGTCCACCAACGTGTGTCAAAGGTGATCAATAGCTGCTTAATCTTAGTACTGTCTACCTGACCTCTATCATTTTTCAGAAACTTACCTCTATAATCTAAAACAAATTCGTGCCATTGGTCATCTTCTTTGTATTCAAACTTTGCAGTAGCATTTTGATAACCTCCATCTTGATCTTGATCCCATAAAGAAAGTTCAATCTGTGTGTTATTTGCGCTGGGGTCTCTAGCTCCTACTCCATTCTTGTTAGCGCTGCTAGACTTAAGCCTTATCTTGATAAAAGGATTTTTAGAAATATCTATTGTTCTTCCGGCAATGGTAGTAAGGTCTATAATAGTACCCGGGTATGTTTGTGACGGAAATTTAGCCTTGACCTTTAATGCTCCTTCGTCCATAGTTAAAGTATGTTCTCTTGGACCATTGACACCAAATGGTACCGTTGTTCCATTGAAGTTTTCTAAAAAGAAAGTATTGCTAGGAGGAATACTCGTAATGGTAAATGTTCGAGCATAATTTAGATTCCCATTATTGTTTTCATTTCCTTGTGCGTCGCTTAACGTGACAGTGATAGTAGCTGTGCCCTCTCCCACTGTATAATAGGACATAATATATTTACCGTTAGAAACTGGACTAAAGGATATGTTATTGATCACATTCGGATTAGAACTCACAGCCGAGAATGTAATGTTGCTACTTCCCTTTTCTCCGTTAGTCACTCCCGTAACTGTCAAGGAATGAACTTCAGAGGTATTTTGAGCGGTCTGGTTGTCAATTGTATTAAAGAAAGGTGGCTTATTGACTTGAGCAAATACTGTAGCATCAAATGTATAAGTTCTTGTATTCGCCCCACCATGTATAGTACCTCCGTTATCTGTCAAGACCACACTTATGGTAGAGGTTGATCCGTTTGCTGCAGATGCAGCTG
>DASVUU010000909.1:0-4495 GCA_036386935.1 Cytophagaceae bacterium
TTTGCAAAATTTTGCTCCTCAGGTCAAGTGCTTGGGGAATTTGCTTCATCGGGAAAGACTTTTGCTTGATTTCCTCGTTGCCGTAGTAGTTTGTTTTGCTACCAGTCGCGATGACGAGATGATCATATTTTAAATTTCCTATCGACGTCTCGATGCAATTTTGATCTGGCAATATTTTTTTCACTTCTGCCATTCTGAAGTAAAAATCCTTGTATCCTTTAAAGATTCGTCTAAGTGGTGCTGCAATGGAGTCAGGTTCTAACCCTGCAGTAGCCACCTGATATAGTAAGGGTTGAAAAGTATGATAATTATGTCGGTCGAAAAGGACCACTTGAAAGAGGTTGCTTTTCTTTAACTTCTTAATCAGCTCAATACCACCAAATCCACCTCCAATAATGACTATTCTCGGTTTAGGTGAATCAGGAATGTGCATTGAAACTGCTCCTTGGATGTTTTGATCGATGCGGGCTTCTTGGATTAAGCTATCCTTTAGTTCTTCCATAAAAATTATACTATTAGTATTGGAAACCTGCTCAGGGTTACAATTGTTTCAATCTATACAACATCAAGTCCAGTCTTATCGGGAGCTAGAAATACTAGTCAAAAATAGAGGTAATATCTTCTTTAGATAAGTTTTTAACAAAACTTTCCTCTGTGGTAATAAGGTCGCTAGCTAGTTTCTGCTTGTTTTTCTGAAGGTTTAGAATCTTCTCCTCTACTGTCCCTTGGGTAATAAATTTGTAGGTAAACACTGTATTTTTCTGACCGATTCTATAAGCTCTGTCAACGGCCTGAGCCTCAATAGCAGGATTCCACCAAGGATCGAGAATAAATACATAGTCAGCAGCCGTTAGGTTTAAACCTAAGCCTCCAGCTTTCAATGAGATCAAGAAGATTTTAACATCCTCGTTATTTTGAAATAGATTTACTTGCCCTTGCCTGTCTTTGGTGGAGCCATCAAGGTAGGCGTATTTAATACAATGATCATCGACATATTTTCTAAAAATAGATAGATGCTTCACAAACTGGCTGAAGATTAAAATTTTGTGATTGTTTGTAATGGCATTTTGGAGCATGTGTACAACGTCCTCCATTTTGCCCGAATCCCCATCATACCCATCTACTGTCATTTGGGGATGATTTGCTATTTGTCTCAGCTTTGTAAGGCCTTGCAAGAGCAAAATCTGAGATCCTCCCACTCCCTTCTCGGCTACACTCCTCAATATTTCATTTCGATAAGACGATCTTACCTTCTCATACTCTTCCTCCTGCTTCACTGTCATTTTACAGTACTTCACATTCTCTATTTTTTCTGGAAGCTCGGTAGCAACTTGTGATTTTTTGCGTCGAAGGATAAATGGCTTAATGATCGAGTACAATCTTTTCGTCTTTAATTCATCGTGCTTTTTTTCAATTGCATATAAAAATTCGTTTTTGAAAAAAGACTCGGTGCCCAGCAACCCAGGATTTATAAAGTTCATCTGAGACCATAAGTCTAGAGTGCTGTTTTCGATAGGCGTACCAGTGAGGATAAGTCTATGTTTGCACTTTAGGTTGAGCACCGCCTTAGCTATGTTCGAATCGGGGTTTTTAATGGCCTGGGACTCATCAAGTATAATGTAGTTGAAATAATATTGTTTTAGATATTCAATATCAACCCGTGTTGTTCCATAAGAAGTGAGCACGAGGTCATATCCATGAAATAATTCCGGATTTTTTATCCTTCCAGTTCCTGTATAGTTAAAAATTTTGAGTGCGGGGGTAAATTTCTTTGCCTCCATCTCCCAATTGTATATTAGAGACGTTGGCATCATGAGGAGACTTGCATTTAGTGCGCCTTTGTCCTTTTGGTCTTGGAGTAATGCCAACGTTTGAACGGTTTTACCTAAGCCCATATCATCGGCAAGGCATCCGCCAAAACTAAATTTATTTAAGAACTGCATCCAGTTATATCCGGCCTTTTGATAGGGACGTAATTCGCCGTTAAAAGAGAGCGGCAAAGCGCAATCTTCAATTTCTTCGAAATCTTTTAGTTGCTCTAGCTTCCCGGATAAGGTAACGCTTGCGTAGCTTTGCTTCTGCAACTCCTGCACAAGAGCAATGTGATGCTTTTTTAGTTGAAGGCTTTTTTCCTCGTTCTCGATGAATGCAAATAGCTCTGCATATCTGGTAAACCAGACTTTGGGGATTACCGCAATCTCTCCGTTTGGTAAAGTAAATTCGCTCCTTCTTTTCAATATTAGATTTCGCAGCTGCAAAAATGGTATTTCAAATTCACCAAATTTTATAGTTGCATAAATATCAAACCAGTCATTATTCTCCTTTACTTCAAGGCTGAAAGATGTAGAGCCTATAAAATATTTCTTTCCATCCTTTATTTGTTGCTTAATAATAAAGCCTTGCTCCATGAGCTGACTAGAATAGTCTTCTAGCCACGTAAAGGCATCAAACTTTTCAAGTAAAGCTTTTCCATTTTTTAGATTAATACCTAATGTCAAGATATGGTTGAAAATATCTCGCTCCCATTCTATGTGACGCTTTACTTTATGGAAGATGTAATCGCCGTTGTTCTTTTCAAGCTTTGCATAAGATGGGGCTTTATTGTCTGAGCTGAACAGGAATTGTCCATATTGAAAGCACAAACTGAAAACGATGCGAGACTCGGCCTTTACCATAATGTCAGTGTCGACATTTTTATCACCAAAAAGATTTAAGGCAGTTTGATTACTAACTAACTCACTAAATGTGAGTACTGGAAATGGATTGTATTGCTCTTCAAAAATTTTAAAACCTTTCGCATGTACGTCGAAGGCGGCAACTAACGGTGTGACAAACTTGTCAAAGTAAGTATCCTCGACCTTCTTTGGAATAAGTATAAATTTTTTATTCAAAAAGGGTTTCAGCTTATTGCCATCAACTTCTTTTTCGAAATTATACAACTTGGTCTCTACCAAAAGCCAACCTGGAGAATTGCATACGACGATGGCATTTTTATATTGAAAGTCGACCTTTTCTCCATCATACTTTATTGTAGGGAAGTAATGTGTGTCTGTCTCATTTCGCATGAAATGAAATAGAATAGTGGCTTTACGCGGCTGTATAAAAATCTGCTTCCATGTGGGCTCGCCATCACTTCCCATCTCGAAAATCATCTTATTATCGAGCAATCTTAAAATTTCAGCTTTCCGATCTTCGATATGAGTCGCAATAGCCTCTTGGAGCAAAGTGTCGCCCTTGTCTTTGTGGTATACTTTTAGGAAAAACTCTGTAGCGGTAACCTTTTTATTATAAAACCTCTTTACAATCGAATCTTGCTGTATAGAATCGATCAATTTTAGAATTTTAAAGTCATTTTCGTCCAAATTTGACGCAAATTCTTCTGCTATTTTGGAGGATATCTGCTGATGCTTTAAGGTAAGCCTTCCATTACTATCAAGCTGAACGATAAAGGCTTCAAATAAATAGCCAAGATATTCATGCTGAAGAAGAGAGTAAATTAATTGAAAGGGTTGTGCCGTTGATACCTTCATTTTTAGAAAAAGTAATTCTAAATGTACTACAAGAACATTTCTTGTCCAACAATCAAGAAGGTTAAGTTACCCAAAAAACAAAGGTGTTTTATATACTCAATTTTTAATAAGTAAGTGGTGGGCTAGGAACAATACTATGGAGTCTCCACCTAAAAGGGTCAATAGGTCTTGGCCCGGGTCTTGTGTATCCTTCTCTAAAACAATTTAACACGGACCTGAACAGGAGGAAAATACAATCCGCATAAACTCATTCCCATTTCTATTTGTTTCTTATATTTGAATACAAAAAACTTACACAAAGATTAAAAATTATGGCACTACGACTAGGTGATATTGCTCCAGACTTCTCCGCTGAGACTTCTGAAGGGCCTATTAAATTTCACGAATGGCTAGGAGATAGCTGGGCAGTTTTATTTTCCCATCCAAAAGATTATACTCCAGTTTGTACGACAGAGCTTGGCATGGTAGCTCGCTTTAAAGAAAAGTTTGCGTCACGTGGGACGAAGGTTATCGCTGTGAGTGTTGACCCACTGGATTCGCACCGAGGTTGGATAAACGATATCAATGAAACCCAAAATTGTATTGTGGATTATCCAATCATTGCTGACCCAGATCGAGAAGTAGCCAACTTGTATGACATGATTCACCCCAACGCGAGTGAAACAGCTACTGTAAGGTCTGTTTTCGTAATTGGTCCTGACAAAAAGATTAAATTGACCCTTACTTATCCTGCGTCGACTGGAAGAAATTTCGACGAAATATTACGAGTAATCGATTCGTTGCAGTTAACAGCTAACTATAGTGTTGCAACCCCTGCCAATTGGAAAGATGGAGAAGATGTGGTAATAACTCCAGCTGTAAAAAATGAGGAAATTGCGGCCAAATTCCCAAAAGGGCACACCGTGATTAAGCCTTATTTAAGAATGACGCCACAACCAAATAGATAAAAATTAAATTTTTAACAA
>DASVUU010000910.1:0-9902 GCA_036386935.1 Cytophagaceae bacterium
GTAGCTAAGAATTCCTTGGGTCAAGGGCGTGCCTAACGGCCGGGCTCTACATTTGTACTCCTCGTCCCGCGAAAAGCGGGAACTGCGGGGTACCATTTCGATCCCTCACGCAAAAAATGCAATTCATTAAAATTTATTATACTAAAAAGAAACCTGCTCCGCCCGATTATAAAAGCCACCATTGCTGCTCCCTTCAAAAAATTTGATACTCCCGTTCTGGCTTTGAGAATATTCCTTGCAAATATTCTTCGCATTGATAAGGCCATCCTCACCATAGCTAAGTATACAAACGGTCCCACCGCTTCCGCCACCAGTTATCTTCGCGCCAAACAAACCGCTTGGTAAACCTTTCTCTCGCACCATTTCCACTAATTTGTCTGTACCATCACTTCCCAATCCGCATTCGTTATAGCTGGTGTGTGATTGATACATCAGCTCACCAAGCAATGATAAACACTTCATTTTTTCCTCGCTGTCGACAATACTAGAAAAGCCCTGTAGTAACATTGCAAATGTTCTTACCCTGTAGTTTTCATAAATGGGGTGCTTCGTACAAGCCAAAATATCATAGATACAATCTGCGTCTACTGTGCTCAGCCTATCTATAGTGCCCCCATAATGCTCAATAAACTCTTTTCCGTTTATAATTGTAGGTATCAACTTTCTATACTTGGTTTCAAATATAGATGGGCTAATATTTGCGAGATAGCCTCCGTAAGGCAACTCTGACCAGTTCCCGCTTTCAGAAGCTTGCAACAATTCTTTTTTAGAAATACCCAATTCCTGAGCTATAATGCTATATCCCATAAAAGCAGCTACCCTCACATTTCCATAGGATGAGCCGCCTACAGAATGGCGGATACCACTGTCTATCCCAGAAAATTTTATCCCGTCAGGCACCTGTACAAGCGGGTAAACTTCACATGGCTGACAAACTATTGGAAGCAAACTATCCTGCCGTCCCAAATACGAAGCAATCTGATCCATCAAGCCACAGGGTGCACCGACCACTTCATTTTCAACTTTTTGCGCAAGTATGGGTAACTCTGTTCTTCCCAGCTCAATATTTTTAGAAGCATTAATGGCGGTCATCACCGCAACTTCTATGGCTGCAGATGAACTAACTCCTTTTCCAAATGGAACATTGGAATCTATCCAAACATCGGCACCTTGCTGCGTAAGACCTTTCTCTTTAGCTAAAACTAAAAAGCACCCAATGATATAGATGGCCCAATCGCCTCCCGCTTGTTTTTCCAAGGTTTCCCTGGCAGAGGCATAATAATCTGGCTTGTCTTTACTTCCCAATGACTTAAGGGAAATAGTTACCTCATCGACAATCCCAGCTTCAGTAGCAGACGAACTTCTGACCCTAATTGTCTCATCGTCTCTCCAAGAAAGATAGGCTGTAGTCTGTTCCTTTATGGGCATCTGCAAAAGATAAGAGCCAGAGTAGTCTGCAATACCTCCCATGACATCCAACCTTCCAGGCGAGGATGCCTTAGTGATTACTCTGCCTTTTCCGAAAAATTCTTCCTTGGTCATCAGCTTTTATTATGGATTTAAAACACCGTATTTATCCATCAACTTTTGCAACGTTGCCTCGATCTCATTTTTTATGTCCGTGTTGGCATAGCCTATCCAATCGACAGCCGATTGAGTGTCTAAGGGCGCATTTAAAGGCGCTCCAGTGCGATTTGTTATGACCATTCCTGCTTCCGTTCCTATCAGATGTGCACACAGGTCGTAGGGGTGACAGGTGTGACCTGGCGCCTTTCCTACTTTGGCGAGCATCGCGTATAACCCGGTTCTTATCTCACCCACAAACCTATCATGCCCTACAAGCATTTCGTAAAGTTGTCCGCCGCTTGATATATATTGATCTTCAAAAATTATTGCTTTCCCGACCGGGGCATTTGGAAAAAGTGTTTCGATCATCTCATCCTCAATCTTAGCAAGGATGTCTCTTCCTGGCGGAAAAAACCTTGCAATTTGACCAAAGCCCCCAAGAAGTGTTTTTGATTTTGATGGGATGATCTTTCTTGATTTTACCTCTCTCGTCATTAAATTTCTAGTGAATCCATGAGCTCCCTTGCCTTTGATGGCCCACAAGGTATCGCTCAAAAAGCTTCTGGAAGTAGGCAACTCCGTCATCACAGACACCTCAATGTCTTGTAAGCTTGTTTCTTTGCCTTTATTTGGTGCTACCCCTGACAAGAAAAATGCCGCACGCTTGTCGTACATTATTCCCCGAGTGCCATCAATCGGATCAATTATTATTCTCAAGGCTGCCTTGCTAGGATCACTATTCCTCGGCAATACAAATTCTTCATCGCCTTCTCCAATACCTTCTGCAATCAGTATTACTCCACCCAATTCCTCTGCTCTTTCTTCGATTAACGGTAACAGAATTTCTTCTACATCACGGTCAATCTTATATATAGTATCGTCGTCCCCTTCTTTGAAAACAGCACTCAGTTCCTCCGAAGACTGATCACTCAGTGATTGGTGTATTTTATCGCAGACCGCCTCACCAATTGCGCATAATAAGTCCTTTATTGCCTCGTGATTCATCTAAATAAGTTAAAGTTTTAAATAGAAGCGAGATTACTCAGCTTCAACAAACAATGAAAGGTCTACCTTTCTAAGTTCAGCCGCCTTGTCTTCGGGCATAGTATCTGCCATGAAATTGCCTGCTCCTAATTCTGGCCCCGCTAAAAATTTAACCAAACCAGGCTGGCGTAATGGAGGCAAAATATGTATATGTAGGTGAAATTCAGGATACTCTTTGCCATCAACGGGGGCTTGGAAAAATACTAGCACATAAGGGAAAGGCATGTTGTAGTTGAGATCATACCTTCTTGCCACCTCTTGATACACTATTGCCAAACCCAGAATCTCCTCATCCGTCATGGTGATTAATGTAGCATGTTTGGTTTTCGGGAAAATCAGGACTTCATATGCAAATCTGGCGAAGAAGGGTATAAAAGCGATGGCATAATCGTTCTCAGCGATGATGCGTATTTCGTCCTTCTGTTCAGCCTGGATAATGTCACTAAAGATATTTCTTCCGGTTTTTACTTTATATTCATCTGCCGACTGCATTTCTTTTTTCACGAATTGAAATTCGAAATCAGTTGCGTAGATCTGACAATGCGGATGCGGATTTGATACTCCAACCACTTGCCCTTTATTCTCAAAAATCAGCGCAGATTTTATTCTCGGGTTTGCTTGAAAATTAACCATCTCGCCTCGCCAGGCCCTGAACACTGATGCTACTTGTGTAACATTGACATCTGACAAGGTCACATTATGCCTGGGATCATAGCAAACAACTTTAGCTATACCTTCGGCTTTCTCCGTAATGTATAAGCCATCATGAGCAGATTTTCTATTACTTTCTATTTCCGGGGATTCTAGACCTACGACCGGATGGTCGTTGTCAAAAATAAAAACATCCTTGTAGTCAGGATTTCTATCATTGTGTATCCTTGTGTTACCAGGACATAGATAACAATTTGGATCATAGGCTGGAGCCTCATCTGTACTTTTTACTGAGGCTCCACTCCATGGTCGGGAATTACGGTGCGCAGCATAAACAATCCATTCCTGACGTAAAGGATGCCAGCGTTTTTCCCAATTATTCATTCGTATTTTTTATTTCGCGTTTACCAAATTGTCCATGGAAGCATATCTTCCTTTATTTTCGCCTTTGTGCCACTTCCACGCAGTACGAACCGTGTCTCTCAAATCTTTGTAATCAGCTTCCCAGCCCAACACGTTCTTAGCGTGGTCTGCATTGGCAACAAGTCTTGGAGGGTCTCCCGCTCTTCGCTCACCATATTGCACTGGTATTTTAAGACCGGTTACTTCTTCTACTATTTCAATCACTTCTTTCACTGAATAGCCGCGACCGGTCCCAAGATTGCAAGCTACTGGCTGGCCACCCTTCTCTAAATATTCGTAGGCCTGATAATGGGCTTTCCCAAGATCAAGTACGTGAATATAATCCCGTATACCAGTTCCATCGGGCGTGTCGTAGTCAGTGCCAAATACAGTTATATGAGGTCTTACGCCTTGTCCAGCTTCTATTATCAAAGGAATCAAGTGTGTTTCAGGGTTGTGATCTTCGCCGATTAAGCCATCTTCAGCGGCTCCAGATGCATTGAAATATCTTAAAAAGACATAGTTAAGGCCATATGCTTTGTGATAATCTTTCAAAATCTTCTCTAGCATCAGCTTACTCTGTCCATAAGGATTTATTGGATCTTGTGGATGATTTTCATCAATTGGGGTATAAACTGGATTGCCATAAGTGGCACATGTAGAGGAGAATATGAATTTTTTACATCCAAATTTTTTCATCACTTCCAATAGAACCAAGGGCCGCACCATGTTATTATCATAATATTTTGCTGGCTCGGTAACAGACTCACCTACATAAGCATAGGCCGCAAAATGGATGACGGCGTCTATGTCGTTTTCTGAGAAAATCTTCTCCATGGCTTCCCTGTCACCAAGGTCCTTTTCTACCAATTGCACTCCAGGGCTTATAATCGCCTGCCTATGGCCATACACCAAATTGTCGATTACGATTATTTTAAATCCTTTTTCAGCGAGCATTCTTACGGTATGAGAGCCGATATAGCCTGCGCCTCCTGTGATTAAAAGTGTTTTATCTTGAGGGTTCATATCAATATTTTTTAGATGCAAAAGCAACCTGGGGATTGGTGCTTTTGTTCTTCCATGTCCGACAAATATATTGAGGCTAAATAGAAATAACAAATATGAATTATCGCCCTAAAAAATAGGAGGGCTATAACAAAAAATTAAAAACGATTCTTCTTTCTTACTTTTAAGAAGATTTTACTTTCCTCCCCATTTAGAAGTCTTTTGATATTTTTTTGGTGTGTCAATACTACAATTGCAAAGATTGCAAATCCAAAAACTACCTCGATCAGCCCATCTTGATGAAATTTGGGCACCAGTAAAAGTATTACCGGAAAGGCCAATGCGGCTATCATAGAGCCCAGGGAAACATACTTTGACAAAAGAAAGACTACAAAAAAGACTAGCATGCAGATTAAAGCAACCTCTATATTGATCGACAAGATCATACCTAGACCGGTTGCAATACCTTTCCCTCCCTTAAACTGTGCATAAATAGGAAATATATGCCCTACAACAGCGAGGATACCAAATAGAAGTTTGAAGACGATGATATGATCGTGTTCAATGAGGCCGTAATTAAATAACATAACGACAGACTGGGTCGCCAGCCAGCCTTTTAATACATCAACAAGCATTACAATAATACCCGGCTTCTTCCCAAGAACCCTAAAAGTATTTGTTGCACCAGCGTTTCCACTACCATGCTCCCTCACATCAAGCCCAAAAAATAGTTTGCCATACCAAACCGCGGTAGGGAAAGAACCAATCAGATATGCGCCGATCGCGCCAAGTATTATATATATCATAATTTAATCACTACGGTCTGTATGAAAAATAAGTTCAACACAAACCAACACAATTTTAAAAAGGTCTAACAAGTACGAGCAAAAAGTGAGATAAAATCTCTACTCCACTAACAAATAAAAGAATTTTTAACTTACAAATCAATTCCCCATTAACAATTTCATTTTATCACGGTCCTTCTTTGCCTTTTTCTTATCGTCGACATTTTGCTCTTTAGGTGCGTTGCCTTCAGATTCTTCATCTTCCTTCCCTATATTGTCGTCAAAGCCTGTGTTATTCTGATACTTTTTCGACCTTTTTTTGTTTACAGGCTTTGGCGTCTCGTAGGTCTCTTCTTCTACCGGTTCGGGCGCGCCATCTGATACGTCTTCTTTAGGAGCCTCATCTTTTATTTCATCGGATTTCTTTTTTGCGTTGCTTGGGGCTGGTATTCCATCGTTCTCTTCCGGCTCTGGCTCTAACTGTTCGATCGTAGGTTTTATTCCTAGATAATTTTCTTTGAACGTATTCAAGAAATGTCGCTTTTCATTTTCCTCACCCAAAACAAAGAAGAACTTGGAACGGTCAGGCATTTCTCCCTTAGACCTTTTTTGTACAACTTGGTTTAGATCGGGATTTGAGGTAATTGTAGCCATGCGGTTTTCTTCATAGGTAATAAAGTACCAGGCCTCCGGTGTTGGCTCTAGATAGATATTTATCGCGTCGCCATTGGCTAATTTCTTTATCTCTATAAATCCATTCATAGATTTCCCCACATCTTCTTTCAAAACGTTGGCTACGAAAATTGGCCCCACGGAATAATAGGCTTTATGCTGCTGTGACCAACGAAGGTCTACATCAGAAAACACAAAGCCCTGAGCGAGGTCTTTCGACAGCGTAGCTAACGGAGTATATGCAGCAAACTTCCTTGACATATATTTCTCAACGCCTGAGTTACCAACAAACTCGGAGATCTTGTATGGCAAGTTCTTCTCTCTTGTCTCCATCACCAATGCACTGCTGGTATCTGGGATTAGCTGGCCAATCATCTTTAGATTTTTAGCGTATGCTTCCGTGATTGACTTATGCATCTTTGGGTCAAAGGCAATCAATGTATTGAAGGAATACTCATGAGTCTTAAGTGTACCCTTACCCGATCCTACTGCGATAAGCTCAAGGTTCTTATTTGCATCAATAAAATTGAATTTGCTTTGGAATTTTATCGTCGACTTAGAGTCATTGTAGGATAGAAGACTTCCTTTAAAGTTATTATTAGCGATCTTTTCCTTAGTCGCCACTGTAAACTCATTGTTTGCAGCATCATAATTCAACATACCGGTAGTAACAAAGATATTGTCATCGGTCGGTAGCTTCTTCTCGGAAATAAAGGTTGTGTACAAGTCAAAGTCGCTCTTACCGAAATGCAAACCACTGGTAAGAGGATTGCCATTGTCGGCAGTGGGCTTTTCTAAATTTATTACGACGTTGGTATCACCATCGTTTTTATATTTGAGCCACTGCGAATATTGCAGCTCCCCTTTCAAGTCTAATTTCAGATAACCATCGTAATAAAGATTCTTCTTATTAGCATACATAGTTACTTTACCTTTATAAAGCACCTTTGGACCAATTACCAAGCTGTCTTCTTCTTTGATAAGCCCCTGAGCTACAGTATGTGCTCCATCTTTCTTTTTTTCGCCTTGCAGGTATTGAAACTCCTGGAACTTTATAGAAAGGGTATCGCCTCCCAAGTTCACAAATTGGTAGGTTGCCATTCCCTCAAACCTGTTTTTTGACTTGATGTCCACCAAGCCGTCAAACAGATGATGGAACTTCTCTAACGTGTCCAGAGTAATTTTTGCGTTTTTGAGGGTTTGAATTACAGCATTCTCCTCTACTACTACCTCATTCTTATCAGGGTAAATAAGTCCATCAGCCACTTTAATCACTGGGATACCTTTTATATTCAAAGATTGCTTAGGGATATCATAAATACCTTCGGTTGCATTGAATACCAAAGAATCTTGCTCAAGCCTTGTGGTATAAAAATAAGACTTATTGATATCTCCTCCATCAGGCATTTTCATGGTAACTATCTTCTTTTTTAAATCCCACACCCCATTATCCAAGGAGCTTTTGTATTGAACAAAGGGAAATTCATTGCTGGCCTCGCCTATTACCTCAGGGTTAAAGTGTGCTTCCGCTTTTTCAAGATCAAAGCTTAGCTTTACGTTTTTACAAAGAAGTGCCGGTTTAGCTGGATTGTCAGAGTTGATTTTAAATATTGATTCCTTGGCACTGAACGCCACCTTTTCGAAATGAAACTGACGAGACTCTGTTTCCGATCCCCTTGTAAGTAGTATACCTTCTCCAAACATACCCCTGCTCGTAACATTGGCGGTTCCTTGCAATGTTGCAGTCTTATTATAGAAAGTAATAGGATCTTTTGTGTCGGAGATAAACATTTGATCCGCCCGTGGGATCCACTTGAGCTTATACTTTTCCACAGCCATCTCAGGATATTTAGCTTCAGGAGTAGCGTCTGGATGGGGTCCTTCTTTTGTAATACATTTTGTTCCTACTGTAAAGACAGAATCCTTTAGAAAGAAAAAGTCTTTTGAGTACAAAGTCGTATTGAAGTATTGGATCTCTCCGTCACCTCGAAGCCCTTGGTTATTTAATGTGACCTTGTTAAAATACTTAGCTTTTCCCTCATACAATTGGAATCCATCTTTAGGCACCTTATGCTCAAATCCTAATGAGTAGTCGGGCATAACGACAAGTTTTTCTTTGAAAGGCGGAAATATTCCCCCCGATACAAACTCCCCGTCGAAGCCTATATTCTTAGGGTCATGACTGCTAAGACTATCCAACTTAAATGGAGGAATCTTAAACTGCATAGTAGTATCGTAGGCACCCTGGGCGATATTGGGCTTATTAAATACAACCGTTGCACCCTTCTTTGCATCAAATATCGGATATTGGTCGTACCTTTTTCTTCCAGATTTGTTGTTCGGCTTGTCTATGTACAAAGTCCCTGACGAAGATGTCAGTTCGTTCCCTAGGACCCTTACCTTATCTTCCTTCGCAGCAGCCTTTTCCTTCGATTTACTTGCTTTTGCTTTTACGGCAACGGCCATTCTTATCGCGTCGATAGTAGGTAGATGAACTAAAAAGCTGTCATAAACAAATTGAAATTCCTTGCCAATAAATTGAAAAGCCTGGGTATTAATTTTACCGTTGAATTTAAAATCCCTGTTCTTCATGATTTTAATCTCTCGGCCTTCTGGCTCAAAAAACACGCTCAAAGAATCACTGATATAAACCTTATCTACACCTCTAACGGTAAGTTCATTGTTGGTCAAATCAAGAGTGGCATTGGAACCTCCAGGAGACTTTGATATAAAAGTAATGTTGTCGTAGTCCTTTTTTCCTCGTCGCGAAATCACATAGTGCTTTGCCTTTGGTCGCATGGTGATCAATCCAGTTCTGATGTTGTAATCAATAAAACCAGCCTTCATCAAAGACACCATCGACCCCTTCACTGTCCCTACGTCTTGCTTGTTCGCTGCAGCCACATCCCCAGCGTAGAACTGATCCACCTTCACTTTTTCATAATATCCAAACAGCATCTGTAAGGGATGAAATCTATACATAGCCTGAAGCGAGGCGTATTTGTCAGCGCTAAAGAATTCTTCTGATTCAAATGTCGCAGCAATCTGGTCTTTCGCATTGACTATATCAAAATCTATGCGTGGGTTGTTCAAATTCCAGGTAAGTGCATCTGCTACAATTTCAATTTTATGATAGGTATCTATAAAAGGGGCTTGTCGAAAAGAAGGCTGTTTTTTAAGACGCAAAATCTCTTTGCTTTTATTGAAGGTAAATATTGTACCGGGATGACTTATGGAATCTGTCCCTTGAAATAGGACAATAGTTGACACGTCTGCATGTATCAAAGAATCACCCATCTCGAAACGGTTTGAGTGGGATTTGATTCGCGTAACCCCAGCATGTTTTATTTCGATGTAGGCAATGCCTTCGTCAATAGAGGAGCTGTAGACGCGTTTCCCTGACATAGAAAACCCTCCGTGGTAGGAGATATTTTCCCCCAAACCTTTTATTACAATATCACTTCCAAATGATTTAAAACGCGGATAATTATTTTCAGCTCCTGCAACTCTTTTTTTAGAGTCAAACTCAAATATTCCTTGGACAGGTTTATCTGTCTTCGTGGGATAATTTAACGTAGCACCCTCGACAGTAATCTTGCTGCTTTTAGCATTGAAATTATATGCCCCAAAGTCACAATATGGTTCTCCTGATAATCCGGCAACACCCCAGTCCATCTTCCCACCACTCCCGACAAATTGCATGTTTTTCAACATCAAACTTCCACTTGTATTTTTTATATAAGTGGAATCATTTGAAGTACGGATATAGAAATCAAT
>DASVUU010000911.1:0-1961 GCA_036386935.1 Cytophagaceae bacterium
TTTTTCACTACTGCTGTGCTGAATAAGATGAATAAAGCTTTGGGTATTGCCCTCGTTGGAGCGGGCGCAGCGCTTTTATATGATGGGATTGTTAATAAGGGTGTACTTTAAATTGTACGACGAGCCTAATCCTCGGTAGCATTGGTCAAAAAAGTATTTTTCGTAAACATCCATAAAAGGAAGAACACGAAAGCCCATCTCAAGTAAATAGTATACAAATCTTGGGTGTCGTTGAAGGTCGCCACAACGATTTCGCCTTTTTCCAATTTTCCTATTTTATTCAATATTTGCTTCAGGGTTGCGCTGTTGGTAGCCCTAAAATACTCACCTTTGGTAGTAGTTGCTATGCTTTTAAGGAGCGTGCTATTTAGGGAAGATTCCACGTACCGTGGCTCGCCTAGTTCATCTTTCCCATAGCGTATCTTTCCACTAGTGCCAATCCCAATCGTGTAAATCTTAACCCCAAATGCATAACTCAGCCTGGCAGCGGTCTGGGGTCCAATGTTTCCTGACGTATTGTCCCCATCTGTGAATAAGATTAAAATCTTTGACTTGGACGTTGAATTCTTCAACCTGTTTAGCCCGACCACTAAGGCATTCCCGATGGAGGTGCTTCCCGTGTCGAGCATATTGAATGATATTTCACTTACATACTTTTTAAGAAGGTCATGGTCGGTCGTAAGGGGCGCCAGCGAGTATGCCTGACCTGCAAAAACAACAAGACTTATTCTATCGTGAGGGCGCGCATCCAGGAACTCGGAAATGATCTTTTTTGACGCCTCTAGCCGATTTGGCTTAAAGTCTTCAAGCAACATAGACTCAGAGATATCTACTACCAAGGCAATGTCTATTCCCTCAGTGGATTCATGCACACTTTGCAAAGACTTTTGCGGTCTTGCCAAGCTGACTAAAATCAAAGTGAGAAAAAGTACCTGAAACAAAGTTGGAATAAACCTAAGCGAACTGAGGCTTCCTAATCCTTTTAGGTCGTTGGATAAGAGCGCAAAATCCAGCTTTTGCTTACCTCGCAAATTGAATATGCTGCGAAGTATAAAAAGAAGCAGTATACCTGGCAGCAGGTATAAGTAGAAAGGAGCAGCCCATTCAAAATTCAGAAGTGTCTTTGGGCTAAACCATGAAAGAGAATACCATTCTAAGTTCTTCATTCTACCTCCCTTTTTCGAATTCTGTTTCTTTCCCGAAGGAATCTTTGATGAGAAAACCTTTTAAGGATATCTAGGGCTTTTTCAGTTTCCTTATTTAAAACACCGCCGTATATGGCGGAGTCAATTATTTGAAGGCCTTCCTTCAAACTTTCATTGTTGAACAAGGCAATAATTTCAGTAGTCGTGTAGCTGATGATTGGCTTGTTCTCAAGCTTAGCTAAATAGATCTTCCATAAGCTCACCGCGTTCTCCAAAGAATAAATTTCATTCTCCTTGTCAAAGTCCCCTTCATGAGTTTCAAAATTTTTGATAAAAGAAACATGCCCTTTTTTTAGGGTGTACAGCCTATAAGTTTTCAAAATTCGCGTCTTGAACATAAGGAAAATGCTTGCGCCCGCGATTAACAATGCAAAGGTAATAGACAGAAAGTGAGGATAGTTGAACCAGGGACGTACGTACTGGAAGTCGGTCTTGCTTTTTAGCTTCAGTTGCTTTGGTACATCCTCTATGTATTGCTGCTGAATTACGGTGTCCAACACAGCAAAAAGCTTCGTTGTATCGCCACTGGCATGATCAATGATAAAAATTGGCAGCGAATACGACAGGGTTTTATTTATTTCAAAGGTCCTAAGCTTGTAGACCGCACTGTCTTTGGAAATGTTATTGGCGGTCACTGTTGGAAAATATTTTTTTGAAATCAGCGCAAAGGGAAAGTAGTTATAACTCGAGTCCGGGAAAACGACTTCTAGATCCGAGCTATATTTATAGCTGAGCGAGTAGGTGATGCTTTCTCCA
>DASVUU010000912.1:0-3913 GCA_036386935.1 Cytophagaceae bacterium
TATTTTCCTTACAGGTTGCTAGCGAATTTGTTGACGCATTTGTAGGCGTACTGTACGGAAATTGTGAAGTTCCATTGGTTAAAAGTTGCGCTTTCAAGGATACGGAGTAACATAAAAGGAAAGCGATTAAAATACACGATGATTTTTTACTAAGTGTTCTAGGGGAGCGTTTGGTAAAATTGGTATCATGTTCAACATCGTTCAAAAGCTTCGTCAATGGGTTCTTTAATTTCATATTTAGGAGGGTTAAGCGATATCGAATAATATAATATCGTAAAAACATTAGTTTGTTTATCTCACGTTGATTATTGGAATATTTCAATCTAATAATCGAATCGTTATAAAACTAATAAAACCTACTTCGATACAAAATAAATTTCTTTTAATTATTTGATTACATGCCGGTTAAATTGCTACATGGTACTATTAGAAGAGAAATTAGGTAGGGAATTTAGATGATAACACTCTTACTAAAAATACTTTACAATTTTTTTTAAAATGCTCCGAATACTATTATTTAAGAATAAATAAATTAAAAATTCTATTGCTTGGCCGACATGGATAGTTCATGGGTGTCTATCGTTTGAGTGGTTGTAAAGGGCTTTCTATTTGGGTCTTCGCCTAAAATTAGATTTGCATTCATCCCAATAGTTTTGCTTTTTCATTAGAACAAGAAAAGTTTTTGGATTTAACCTGACCTATTTATGAAAAACCTAACCATTGACTCTTTAAGAAAGGAGGGAGGGCGATTAGAACAATTAATTTGGAGAGAAAAATTGTCTAGCAGAAGGTTATTCCAAGGAGATACATAACGTGGTTAGGATATTAACCTTAAACCTTGTCTTTGCCTATTTTGATATACATGACGACGATCGATTAATCTATTGGTTAAGGTTATTATAAACACCCAGCGGCCTTTAAAGATAAAGTGTCTAATATTTATAGGAGACAGGTAGAGTCAGTCATGTTAGCTAAAAGAAATCTGATATCCAAAGGCAGCCTAGGCTAGTGATTATTCAAAGAAGGTCACTTGACCATTATCCATGTCATAGTAGGAACCTAAAATCATAATTTCTCCTTTTTGCTCCATGTCGTTTAAAATAGGGCTGTGCTTTCTGATGTTTTCTACCGCTACGTTGACATTTTCTCTGATCACCATATCAACAAACTTATAGTTGTCGGATGTTTGCTCTCCTGCAAAGCCGGCGCATCGCTCGATTGCAGGTTTAATCCTGTTTAATAAGGCCGTCAGATTGCCAAGCTCCACGTTACCTATTGCCCCTTTGATCGCACCGCAATGCTCATGCCCAATAACCAAAACTACTTTCGCCCCCGCCACTTTGCAGCTAAACTCCATCGATCCCAAAATATCTTCGTTCACAATATTTCCCGCAACGCGTGCTACGAATAAGTCTCCGATTCCTTTGTCAAAAACATCTTCTACCGGCACCCTGGAGTCTATGCAGGATAAGATGATAGCTTTGGGATATTGCCCTTTTACAGCTGCCCTGATTTGTTTGGAATGGTCACGCAAGGTCAAATTGCCTGAAATAAATCTCTGATTGCCTTCCTTGAGGCTTTGAATAATTTCTTGGGGTGTAAGTTGTTTCTGCTCATCAGCAGTAAGTACCTTCTCGATCAGCGGTTTTAGCTCCATGGTTTAAAACTATAAATTTTTGAATAATCAATTCGGGGCCCCGATAATCGCTCCGATCAACAAAGGTAGGAACAATTATCATCAGCTGTGAGCGTACTTTTAACAATATATTTTAATACATTCACTTTTGCCAATTTATGAAAAGATAACTAGAATGGCTTATGATACAGAATTAGCTTATAGAATACGAAAGTATTTAAGTCGTATTCCCTTGATCAAAGTTCACGAAAGGAAAATGTTTGGGGGATTGGCATTTATTGTTAATGACAAAATGTGCGTCAATGCGAGTCGAGAAAATCTCATGTGCCGTTTCGATCCATTACAAACAAAAGAACTGGAAGTAAGAAAAGGTTTTTTGCCAATGACCATGAAAGGCAAAAAACATCAAGGCTATTGCTATGTTCAGCCTGAAGGTTTTAAGGACGAGAAGGATTTTGAATATTGGATGAATTTGTGTTTGAAATTTAATGAGAGGGCAATAAAGTCTAAGTAGAAGTTGAAATGTAATGGACAAAGAGCTTGGACCGGCTATAGCGATTGAGATGCAATCATATATATGAGAAGTACCAATATCAAAAATAAGGATTACAAAGCACCATCTTAATCAGCTTTTTCTCAATACTATTTATAAAATTCACAGGCAACCTTTCTCGATTGTTTGGTCTTAGGGGAATACTCAAGACCATTAACTCAACCAACTATTTATGAAAACCTATTTGCAAATTTTTTTCCTCGTTTTAGCTTTTAACTACTCAATCAATCAAGTGAAAGCCCAAAGCGGTATAATAGACGGAACCAAATGGTATTATGGGACAAAGAATTGGGCGTGGGGTGGAGGCGAATCGTATTTTACGCTAGAAGCCACCCACGATACGGTGTTTGCTGGAAAGACTTGGAAAATTTTGCAGTATGGCCCTGATTCAGATCTGCAAAGGAACAATGAATATGTGTATATCGAAAATGGCAAAGCCTACTCTTCTAATAACAAGGGCACTACGACCGTAAATGTTGTGAATCTCTTATTTGATGTAAATAAAAAGCAGGGTGAGTCTTGGGAAATCTATAGAGCCCAACGTTTCCAATGGGAGGGGCTAGAAATTGACCCAAAGGTCGACACCATAATAGTACAGGTGGATTCAGTTGGATTGACCACTGTTAATTCCACAGAGCTTAAAACTCTTTTTGTCACTTATAGATCAGTAAAAAAAACATCACCCTTTCAAAACATGAAATCTAGGATTATAGATAGAATCGGAGACGTTAATCATTTGTTTTATTTCAGATACTTCAACGGCGGATATGATCAACCCGCGGTAAGCCTAAGATGCTACAATGAGCCAGGTTTCGGAAATTATAGTACTGGCGTTGCCCCATCCTGCGATTATCGCTCAGACCGAACTACGCCTACAACGAAATCAGAAAATTCCAGCCTAAAAGATCTTGTCATATTTCCTACGGTAGCCGAGGACAAATTGAACGTAATCTTTTCAAAAGATGAAAAGCTGCTTTATAGAATCATAGATATTTCAGGAAAAACTATTAAAGGGGGAGTGGTCGTTTCGGGAGGAGCTATTACTACTCAAGAATTACAGAAAGGAATTCTGCTTATTGAATTTTATAGCGAGAAGGAGAACATAAAAACCACGAAAAAAATATTTTTAAAGTAGTGGTGTTTCAGTTTTATTACTTGAGATAAGATAAAATAGGCGATTTAGTTTAGCGTAGTTTTCTTTTTATTTTATAGAGTGACTTGGACACGGTTGCGTAATGTTGTAAAAAGATAGCTGCATTCGTAGATTAACCGGTGGTGCCTTTTGTATTATTAACGGTCAATGGATGAATGCTATTTTTTAAAGAACAAGGACTACAGCGAGCCACCCATCATTTGTGATTTCTACTCGCTGTTCCTAATTTAAATTTTGCCGTCGATGTCGTAATTTTCCCTTCCTCTATTTCGATGAAAGTGCCCTTTTAATTTCTTTTTGCAAAAGGGGTTCCATTACCTTATAACCTGCGGCATTTGGATGAACTCCATCGTCGCCGTAGATTCCCTTTAAGCCATTTTTTTCATCTTTCATTGCAGAATGATAGTCTACATAAGAATGCCCATTCTTCAATGCATAGGTTTTAATCATCTCATTTAATTTAACCACTTTTGGGGCAGGTTCTAGTCCCGGACGCCATTTAAAATCGTATGCTGGCAGCACGGAGCAAAAAATTACTTTGATGTTATTACTCTTTGCGAGTTCTGCCATC
>DASVUU010000913.1:0-6264 GCA_036386935.1 Cytophagaceae bacterium
AGCGCCTCATTGAAACTTCAGCAGCATTTTAAAAAAGAGGACAGGTTAATATCGTCAGAAGGCTATGGTCATAATGGCTTAACATTTAGTGACAAGTATACCCATGAATTAGACAAAATTTTAGGCAAGAAATAGGCAGGTTAATTGAGTATGCTAAATTATCCTTAGTTACCGTTCTAGCCTTTCTTCATCAACATTTGGGGAAATAATTGAATAAATAACACCTCCATAAAGACTTATAAGTTCAAGCGCTCCTGCCACCTTAAAAAATTTACGGGTATCTACATCAGGGTCATCTGCCAGGACTTTGAGCAGGTTGTTTTGACCCTCTTCTAGGGTTTTCAAAAATTCTTCTTTTGATATTTTCATTAAGATGTATGCTCAATGGGTTAACAGAAACTTCTTAAAATTAAGTCATTTTTTAGCTTCTCATCGTAATATGGATTCGAATAATTTTAAGAGCAGTAAACTTTTCTTTTCATGGATGTTGGGGTGGCGCTTTAGATCTTGAATTATACAATTTCTATAAATACTTGTAGCTTTGGCATATTAGACGGGTTCTACGATATCTATAACTCTAAATCCTTATCTATTCAATGTTTAGATGAGCGAACCCAAAAACACTCAAATGTATTTTCCATGTTGCGATTTTATGCACCTATATTTTTTGTCTTTGGCTTGCTTATTAATGTCAAATCCCAAACTTTATCCCCTATAGATCAAGTAAACCCTAATATTGGCGGGATAGGACATCTTTTACAGCCTACCGTACCCTTAGTAAGCTTACCGAATAGTATGATGCGGGTGCATCGTATGCCGGGGAGCTACGAGTCGGAGTTTATAAGTGGTTTTCCAATTGTTTTGTCAGGACACAGAATGCCGGCTACAGGCTTACTCATTCCCACATCTGGCAACGTGTCCAGGGACAGGAATACATGGAAGAGCCGGTTCGACCACGAATTGGAAAAAGCTAAGCCCAATTATTATTCTGTCTGGTTGCAGGATCATGATTGCGACCTTGATTTCACTGTAGGGGAAAAATCTGCCTTTTATCGTGTCACCTGGAATAAAAGGCAATCAAAAAATTTGATGCTTGGGCTTTCCGGGAAAGGGAAAATAGCGGTTAAAGACAAACGTACGGTAGAGGGCTACGAACTGCATATGGGAAAGGTAAAGGTCTATTTTTATATACAGTTCGAAAAAGATTTTTTAAGCGACTCCTTGTGGATAGGCAATCAGCCAATGATAGGGGGGATACAAAGTATCGAAGGTGATTCGCCGTCTGCACGCCTCACTTTCGACATCGCTGAAAAAGAAAGGATGGGATTTAAGGTTGGGGTATCATATATAGACGTTGAACAAGCCCGCAGAAATCTTATCAAGGATATTCCTGCATGGGATTTTGCCAAATTAGAAATGACTGGGCGAGAAGCATGGAATAAGGCACTGGGTAAAATAAAAGTCAACGGGGCTACTTCAGATCAAACTATCGTATTTTACACTGCCTTATATAGAACCTATGAGCGGATGGTAAATATATCCGAGGGAGGCAGATATTACAGCGCCTATGACAGTACCGTTCATAACGACGGAGGAGTACCCTTTTTTGTCGATGACTGGATGTGGGATACCTACCATGCGGCCCATCCGCTGCAAGCGATGTTAAATCCAGAGTTGGAAGGCAATAAAATTCAATCTTATGTCCGTATCTATGAACAAGGCGGTTGGATTCCATCTTTCCCTTTACTTTGGGGCGATCATCCTTGCATGAATGGACACCATTCAGCTGCCATTATTGCTGATGCTTATTTTAAAGGAATCCGAAATTTTAATGTTGGAAAGGCGTACGAAGGGCTAAAGAAAAATGCGATGGAGGCCACCATGGTGCCGTGGACAAACGGACCTATGTGTTCTTTAGATTCCTTTTATTTGGAGAAGGGATATTTTCCCGCTTTGAATATCGGCGAAAAAGAAACTGTTTCTAAAGTGCATCATTTCGAAAAGAGACAAGCTGTAGCGCTGACGTTGGGTCACAGTTTTGACGACTGGTGCCTAGCTCAATTAGCCCAAGCCTTGGGTAAAACGGATGACTATAAATACTTTATTAGTAGGTCAAAAAACTATAGGAAATTATTTAATTCAGCTTCGGGATTCTTTGAACCCAAAAATGCTGATGGGAATTGGATCAAAGGCTTTGATCCTAAGTTGTCTGGAGGAATGGGTGCCAGAGATTATTATGATGAAAATAACGGTTGGACTTACCTTTGGCAGGTAGAACATGACGTTGCTTCCCTTGTAGAATTGCTAGGCGGAAGAGAAAAGTTTACTGCTAAATTGGATCAGCTTTTTATCGAAGAGCCTGGGATGTCCAAAAACACCTTTCAGAATCAATTCCCTGATGCTACTGGGCTTGTTGGACAATTTGTAATGGGCAATGAGCCAAGTATGCACATTCCCTATCTATACAACTATGCTGGACAGCCTTGGAAAACTCAGAGGCGGGTAAGGATGCTCCTGGATACATGGTTTACCAACTCGCCATTCGGAATACCAGGCGACGAAGATGGAGGTGGATTGTCGGCCTTTGTCGTGTTTTCAAGTATGGGGCTTTATCCAGTCACTCCGGGAAATCCGGCCTTTAATATTTGTAGTCCAATATTCAAGGAGACAACTATCCAATTAAACGGTGGTAAAACTTTAAAAATTCTAGCGCCAAAGGCCAGTCCCAAAAACAAATACATTCAAAGTGTGAAGCTAAATGGGAAGCCCTGGAATAAGCCATGGTTATCTTGGGATCAGATCAAGGAGGGGGGAGAGATTCTTATAGAGCTCGCTGAAAAGCCTAATTACAAATGGGGTTCGGACGTCGCGGATGCGCCACCCTCGGAGACTAGGATAAATCCTAAATAAAATAAGACTGCACGTTATATCAAATTACCTTATCTGGAAAAGCTAATGGGTTTATTAGATCTTAAATCTTTACATCATATCGCAATTATCTGTAGTGACTATGCAAAGTCTAAGCATTTTTATACAAGTGTATTAGGTTTTGAAATTATTCAGGAAGTCTACAGAGAACAAAGAGCGTCATACAAATTAGATCTTTCGCTTAACGGTTTATATCTTATTGAGTTATTTTCCTTTCTAGATCCTCCACAAAGGATAAGTGGGCCTGAAGCTGCTGGGCTTAGGCATATTGCCTTTGAGGTCGAAAGTGTAGAAGATTGCGTTGAGATTTTGTCTGGACACAAAATACGGGTTGAGCCTATTAGAATTGATGAGCTGACCGGGAAAAAGTTTACTTTCCTTTTTGATCCAGATGGGTTACCGATTGAGGTTTATGAAAAGTAGGCTTCCCCAGATGAATTAAATTCAGCATTTGACTTAAAGAACCTGAAGTGTATATTGTATCTTATCACCAGTGTGATAGAGTATGCATTAACTTTTATACAACTAAGTGGAAATAGATAATTTGATATTAATTAAAGGGGGTGCATACGCTGATGTTAGAAACGCATTGCGGCGGTGGATTAAGCTTGTTGGCGACCAGCTAGAGGCTGGGATGGTATTTAAATTGTATAAGAATGGACGCGGCAGACACGTAATTTTAGCAGATGACAGAATTAATAATAGCCAGTTTTATCATTTAACAAATTTCCTTCAATTTCCTCAGGACAGCGATCTTAGAACACAAATTGAAGCCTATACACGTGGAAAAGATGAGAACATTTTTAAAAACCAATTGGTACTTATTTATTTCTCTAAAGATGATAGAGATTATGATAATGTTTTTGTGGTAACAGCTGACAATAAAAATTTCAAGGTCGGATTTGATCGGACGATTAAGCATATAGTTGATTCTGTAACATTCAAACATTGCCCTGATGTATTGCTCGAATCTCCAGAGTTAATCACTGTCCATAAAGAAATTCCAATTCGGGCTATTACGTTAGAAGATGAGACCAGCGTTGGGAAAAGATTTAAGAAAATTAGAAAAATCTTTATTCAAGTGCTTCTTATAGTTACTGCCAGTGCGCTTTTTAATGATGCGCTATTCACGACCTCTTCTTTCTTGTTAGGGATGAGTATTGCAATTTGGTTTTTCACTGACTACCAGATGTTGAGATATAAAAAATACTTTAACTATTCCTGTCTTATTTCTTTTCTTTTTGCAGTTTATTATTATTTAACGCAGAAAATTATATCACCTATTAATTCAGATTTAATTGACTTTGGAGCTTTATATCCAGGGTCCCTATTACTAGCTCAAAAGCCTGGAAGATTAATATTTATAAGTTTATTTAATAGAGAGCCAGTTGTTGAACGTCCTGCACCTACATTTTGGGACGGCGTTTATTGCATGATTCTAATGGTAACATGGGCACTCCTGCCTTTACTTCTAATTACCCTCTATAATTTTATTAAAACTTAAGGATTTGTTAGTATCCATTGCTGTTTAATTGGGCGCTGGTTAAGCATTCACTCTGCAATCATAAAAAAAGGGTATGAATCAATCATACCCTTTTACTTAGCTACTTATACCGAAACCTAAAACTAGGCGATTAGCACTCTCTCTTCGTGTTGAGAAAGATCTAGACCTACATTTTCTTCTTCTTCAGTTACTCTTAGCGGTGAAATTGCATTTGTAACTACAAGTAGCACATAGGCACCGATGAAGCTGAATGCGATAACAATTGCTAAACCTTTCAAATGGGTTAGGAAAAGAGTTGTTTCTCCAAAAAATAAGCCATTTCCTGTGGTATTCGCTGCGTTTATTGCCGTGTGTGCGAATATACCTGTCATAAGCATACCTACGATTCCACCAACACCGTGGCAAGGAAATACATCTAATGTGTCGTCTAATTCTGTTTTTGCTCTCCAGCTTACTACAAGATTGCTGATCACACTAGCCACAGTACCAATAACTATACTTGCAGGCAATGTTACGAAACCGGCCGCTGGCGTAATTGCTACCAAGCCAACAACCGCACCGATACAAAATCCCATTGCTGTAGGTTTTTTTCCTTTAGCAGCTTCAAAGAACATCCATGCGATACCTGCAGCGGCAGCGGCAGTATTTGTTGTAGCGAAAGCACTTGCGGCCAAAGTTCCAGCACCTACGGCAGAACCAGCGTTAAAACCAAACCATCCGAACCATAATAAACCAGTTCCTGTCAAAACAAATGGAATATTTGCAGGGGTATTGTGACCTTCAGTTTTTCTCTTTCCTAAATATAATGCTGCTGCTAAAGCGGCACAACCAGCGGAGATATGAACTACTGTTCCACCTGCAAAGTCAAGAACTCCCATTTTAAATAGGAATCCGTCTGGATGCCATGTCCAATGTGCAATTGGTGCATATATTAAAAGACTGAATAAGCATACGAACAAAACATACGATGTGAATCTAATGCGCTCTGAAAAGGAGCCTGTGATAAGGGCAGGGGTAATCACAGCAAATTTCAATTGAAAGAAAGCGAACAAAACTAATGGAATAGTGGCAGCAAGCGACCATGGCTTCCCGTCCAATACCCCTTTAAACATAAAAAATGTCCTAGGATCTCCAATAAACCCACCGATGGAGTCTCCAAAGGCTAGGCTGAACCCTACAAAAACCCAAAGAACGCTTATAATTCCCATGCAGACGAAACTTTGCAACATGGTCGAGATAACGTTTCGAGGATTTACCATTCCACCATAGAATAGAGCTAAACCGGGTGTCATAATAAGTACTAGAGCAGTTGCCGCTAACATCCATGCTACGTCACCTGAGTTAATCCCTTCTGTTGGTATAGCGCCCGGAACGCCATGAAATACTAACGCGCATACGCTTATTAGTAATAGTAACAAAAATGGAACGAAGGATAATTTTGTCGTCATAAAATTGTGTTGATTAGGTTAGAAAATGATAGAACTATTTAGTTAAAGATAAATATTGGTTTAAATGTAGTTAAAAAATCAATTAAATAAACAACAAAATATGTTTTTTTATTAAAAAACACATAAAATTTGAAGTAGTTATATAATTTATTGGGGTTGTACTATTTCGTGATAACAAGTAAACGATGTTCATAATTTTGGTGAGCAATAGAGAAAAGGCAGCATTAAGTGAATAGGCAAATGAAAATATGGTGGTGAAAGCCTTCTCTTGTGGGGCGGTTCGGGCAAAAAAGGAGGAATGTTTAGAATTTTACTGTGTGCATATAATATAAAGAGCAAATATTCAGCTTCGACGAGCTTTGATGGCCTGTAAGGGCGATGCTT
>DASVUU010000914.1:0-5843 GCA_036386935.1 Cytophagaceae bacterium
CTTTTCAAAGACGCTACCTTTATTTGCAATAAAGTTTTAGCCGCCGAGGCGCCACTCATAACAGCCAACTGTGCGGTAGGCCATGAAAATATTAATCTTGGATCGTATGCCTTTCCACACATTGCGTAGTTCCCTGCTCCATAAGAGTTACCGACAATAATCGTAAACTTTGGTACCACTGAGTTTGCCATAGTATTTACCAGTTTTGCCCCATCTTTAATAATGCCTCCATGCTCAGCGCGCGTTCCCACCATAAAGCCCGAGACATCTTGTATAAATAGCAAAGGGATTTTCTTTTGATTGCAATTCATGATAAAGCGAGCTGCCTTATCTGCAGAGTCGGAGTATATAACACCGCCCATTTGCATTTCATCCTTCTTGTTCTTTACAACCTTTCTTTGGTTGGCAATGATGCCGATTGCCCAGCCTTCGATGCGGGCTAAGCCACAAATAAGAGTTTGGCCATAGGACTTTTTATACTCGTCAATTTCCGAGTCGTCCACTAACCGTTTTATTACCTCCAGCATGTCGTATGGCTTTACCCTGTCGGCAGGAACAATTCCATAGATTTCTTCCGGGTTGAGAGTAGGAGCCTTTACCTCTGTTCTATCAAAGCCGGCTTTGGGTGAGCTCCCGATTTTGGAAAATATTTTTCTGATCCTTAGTAAGCAATCCTCATCATCCAGACACTTATAGTCTGTGACTCCGGAGATCTCGCAATGTGTGGCTGCTCCGCCTAGCGTTTCATTGTCTACATCTTCGCCAATTGCAGCCTTCACCAAATAAGATCCTGCTAGAAATATAGAACCCGTTTTATCGACTATCATAGCCTCGTCGGACATAATTGGTAGATAAGCCCCTCCGGCAACGCAACTGCCCATAATGGCGGCAATCTGCACAATACCCATAGCTGACATCTGTGCATTATTCCTGAAGATCCTTCCAAAATGTTCTTTGTCTGGAAATACTTCGTCTTGAAGTGGTAAAAAAACACCCGCGCTGTCAACGAGGTAGATGATAGGTAATCTGTTTTCTATAGATATCTCCTGAGCCCTTAGGTTTTTTTTCGCTGTGATAGGAAACCAGGCACCTGCTTTCACGGTGGCGTCATTGGCAACAATTACGCATTGTCGTCCAGATACATAACCTATGACAGTAATTACGCCTGCGGAAGGGCAACCTCCATACTCTTGGTACATTCCATCGCCGGCGAAAGTGGCAATTTCAAGTACCCTCGAGTCTTTGTCTATGAGTTTTTCAATCCTTTCTCTTGCGGTTAATTTTCCTTTGTCGTGCTGGTCTTTTATTTTGGATTCACCACCACCTAATTGGACCTTCAAGAGCCTATTTTTTAGCTGGTAAGAAAGCTGTTTTAAAGAATCTTCATTTTTATTAAATTCTATATCCATTATATACTGAGTTGAAGGTCATGAGTTAAAAAATCTACCTAACGTGATCGACGACCTGGCACTTAGGAGCAAACATTATTAACGTAAGATTTTACTTGAAACTTGTAGTATAAGTTACAACCTAAAATGCAGTAGCCTTATTATATAGCTAAGGTTTGGCTGGGGCAGGAGTTGTCGGAGTAGCTGTGTTAGGAGTAGGGGCGTTCTTAGCATCTTTGTCTTTACCGCCGTTGCCGCCAAATACGGAGAAATGAACATACCTTTTCGGGTTTTTCTGAATGTCGACAAATAATTTATCCAAATCCTTCGCGGAGGTATTCAAATTATCATACAAAGCCTTGTCATTGATCAATGCTCCAATGCTGCCTTTACCTTGTTCGATCTTAGTGGTTATAGCATTTAAGTTTTTCATTGCAGTATTCGCATTGTTGATGGTCTGTTTCAGCTGCAAATCATTTAATGTATCAGCAAACTGATTCAGTTTAGTCAGCAACGGTTTTACACTTCTTTCTGTCTCCTTTAAAGAAGCGGTGAGACTATTGATGTTGGTGGTGATGCCTTCGATATTCCCCCTGCTGTGTGCCATGGTGAGCTTCATATCGTTAGAGGCTATCTCAAAATTATGCAAGATGTTTTTAATACTGATCCCGAGTTCATCGCCAAAAATCGCATTTAATTTTACTACCGTAGAATCTAAATTCGTAAGAATAGGCATTGCCTTCTGAGCAATCATTTCGCTGATTGGCTGATCTTTTACACCTATAAGGGTGTCTTCATTGTCGTAATTTTTGGAGTTTTTACCAAGAGTAAGTTCAATAGCTTTTCCTCCGAGTAAGTCAGTACTGGCAAGTTTGGCGTAAGTGGAATCTCCTAAAAGAATATCGTCATTCACATCTAAAGTAACAAGAACACGATTATTTTTCTCCGGCATCAGCTTTATTTTATCAACTCTTCCAATCGCAAGTCCATTCAACACTACTGGATTCGAGGGTGTAAGGCCGTCGACGTTGTTGTATAATACGTGATATTTTTTAGTAGAGGAAAATAATTCTGAGCCTTTTAGGAAATTAAATCCTATGAAAAGTACGGTGCCTGCTGCAAGAGCTAGCAAGCCCACTCTCATTTCTTTTGATAATTTCAGTTTCACTATAAATGGTTTTAATACAATATTCTAAAAATTGGGAAGCTTAATCCTCCATCTCTTCTTTGTATTCTTTGAATGCTCTATAAATACCAGAAGCTATAAATGTACGGTTTGTTTCGCTGCTTAAAAATTTTTCTTCCTCCTTGTTAGTAAGAAATCCTATTTCAATTAAGGCAGAGGGCATTGCTGTTTTCCATAAAACTATCAGTCCCGCTTGCTTCACCCCGCGACTTGTGCGGCCAACTTTTTGCTTGAACTCTTTTTCTACTTTGCTGGCAAATTTAAGACTATTTTCTATATATGCATTTTGAAAAAGTGAAAAGAGAATGTGCCCCTGAGGGGAGTTTGGATCAAAGCCGTCATAGTTCTTTTTATAATCGCTTTCTTGAAGAATCACCGAGTTCTCGCGTTTGGCTACTTCAAGATTGCCTTCCGAGGAATGAAGGCCCATTGTATAAGTTTCTGTGCCAAAAACATGCTTAGGCCCTGAGTTGCAATGTATAGAGATAAAGAGGTCAGCATTGTTTTTGTTTGCTAGTCCAGCCCTGTCGTGAAGCTCAACAAACTTATTTGTCTTTCGAGTATAAATAATTTTTACTCTAGGATTAGTTTGAATAATCCTTCCGAGCTCTAAAGCAACCCTGAGTGTCATGTCAGCTTCGCGATGTACCTTTCCTTTGCAACCCGGGTCTTTCCCTCCATGTCCGGCATCTATTACAATCGTTTTAACCTTATATTCTTTGGTTTCTAAGGCCGTGAAAGAACTGAGCACAATAATTGCAGAGAGGAAAACGGTAACAATAGTGAATAGATTGAAAGGACAACGTCTCAAAAATAACTTAAGCCTTAAATACATTGTCATCTGGTAACATTAAGAAACAATTTATCACTTTTTGTTCAAATCATTGAAAAATAAGGCTTAAAATAAAAGAATGAATTTATTCTTTTTATTAGAAGCTCAAGGTGTGGCGTTGGCTTCCTTATTCAGAACTTATTCAATAAATTGCGACAAAATCGAAATTTTTTATAATACCCTGGAAAAATTCTTACATATATTTAAATACCTGATAGGAATGCTATGCCTTGTTCTAATAAGCTTTAACGGCTTTGGACAAAGGGCAGATACTATTTCCGTCGGTGTAAATAACAGTAATAGCTTGTCATTTGTTACCGGGGATACTCTTTCAACCAAAGATACCCTAAAGGTTAAGACTAAGAAAGACATTGAAACGACCATAAAATACAACGCAGTCGACTCTATTCGCCTTGATGTCTTGAGGCAGATGGTATTTTTATATGGCAAGGCCAGTATCAATTATGGTGACATCACGCTCACTGCGGAAAACATTGAAATCAATTGGAGCACGAATCTAGTAGTTGCGAGGGGAGATACAGACTCCACTGGGAAGGCTTTTGGGCTTCCAATATTTAAGCAGGGGGCTGAAATGTATACATCGGATGTAATCAAATACAATTTTAAAACTAAGAAGGGATTGATCTCTCAGGTGGTAACACAACAAGGAGAAGGGTACATTCATGGAGAGACGGTAAAACGTAAGGATGACCAGCTCTTCGTGCATCATGCGATGTATACAACGTGTAACCTAAAACACCCACATTTTTACATCAACGCGTCAAAACTTAAGTTAATTCCCGATGATAAAATTGTCGCTGGGCCTTTTAACTTGGTAATAAGTGATATACCGACACCTTTAGGCTTCTTACTTGGGATATTTCCCGTTCCGAAGAAAAATAAAAGTGGATTGATATTTCCAACTTATGGCGAAGATCGCCTAAGAGGATTTTTCTTGAGCAGAGGCGGCTGGTATTTTGCTATTAGTGACCATATCAATGCTCAGCTCACTGGAGATATCTATTCTAACAAAACTTATGGCCTGTATGGCGATGTAGGATATAGAAAAAGATATAAATATGGTGGCAACGCTGGTTTTAGATTGTTTTCTCAAAATATCGAACAACCGGATGGGGAAATGGTGAGAAGTTCACAATATGGAATTATTTGGAATCATACGACCGAGACCAAGGGAACCGGGAGTTTAAGCGCAAACGTCAATGTGAGTTCCCCCGATTATTATAAAGTAAATTCCTTTAATCCTAACTCTCGATGGGCAAACGCATTTACTTCGGGAGTAAACTACAGGAAAGCTTTCACTGGAACACCTTTCAATCTTACCGTTGCTGCAAGGCACTCCATGAATGTTAATACAAAGATTCAAGAAGTTACCCTTCCTGATGTAGCTTTAACAATGACTAGGCTTTACCCTCTTAAAGGCAGAAATAGCTTAGGGCAGAAATGGTATGAGAAAATCTATGTCTCTTATGACTTCTATACAAAATTTATGATAGATAATAACTATAATAAATTTTTTAAAAATACGCAGGTACCAAGTAGTTTCGGATTACCAATAAATGAAAACACAATACAAGCACTACTAATTGGGGGGAGATACAATTACAATGTTGACTCACTAACTAAAGATGTATCTCTTAGACCTTTTTCACCTGGTAATTCTGATACCACGGTATCTCTGACAGGGGCACTATATGGTGCACGGCATAGAATACCTATTGGAACTTCGTTTAAAATATTCAAAAATTTTAGTTTAAACCCGACCTTAGTTTGGAATGAACATTGGTATCCAAAAGCGATTAAGTATTCTGAAGACAAATCGGGTAAGCTTATAGAAGAGGAGGATAGGGGGTTCAAAAGAGCTTATTCGTTTTCTGGTACAGGCATAAGCCTCACGACGAACATCTATGGCCAATTAAACTTTAAGAATTCTAAATTAATGGCCATTAGGCATACTGTAACACCAAATTTAAATTATTCCTATAACCCTGATTTTACCGATCCAAGATTTCGAAGTTATCAACAATTGACAAATGTTAACGGTTATGAAAGGTTTGTAAATTATGAAAAAAACGAGCGATTGAGGGCACCAAGATTTAAAACATTTGACCGCTTAGGCTACGGGTATCCTGTAGGAAGAGAATCAAGTATAATGGGTTTCAGTGTAACTAACGTTTTTCAGGGCAAAGTTCGTACACCAAAAGATACTGTAAATTCAACAAAAAAAATAAGTCTCCTTGATAATTTGACTTTTGGAAGTAGCTATAATTTACTAGCAGATTCTTTTCAGCTACAGAATCTTAGAATTAGCGCTAATACTAATCTTTTTGAGAGGTTTAATTTTAACTTTTCTACGGAGTTTGATCCTTATTATTACCAAGAACTTGGCACCATAGAAGGTCTAAATAAAAGGAAAGAG
>DASVUU010000915.1:0-6828 GCA_036386935.1 Cytophagaceae bacterium
ACTCAAGGTATATCCCTTTAGGTTTTACGGTTAGTGTAGCCTTGTCAATACTTCCCCAGCCACCTCCCCAGCCCTGAGGATCCCTTATAACGACCTGATCAAAGCTATAAGCCTTAGGAGATGTGAAAATTACGATGGCCAGTACGAGACTAATTAAAAGGGATTTCTGTTTCATGCTTAAAAAATTTGATTGAGTTTGTTAAGTCAAATATAAACAAACTGATACTAATTTAAACTTAATAAGTTATCAAAGTAATTCGATCTAGCTTCTCAAATTTATTGTAGGTTTAGCAAGTAAATAACGCTTCGATGCATATGGAACTTATGCGTCTTTGTTATAATGTAATGAATAAGAGTTATATATAATTGAAAAATAAATGTGGTCTCATTTTTAGATACGCATTAATAACCCTATGAGTTAGGAATTCGTCTGGCAGATATGTATATTTAAATACGAAATATAAACTTACCAATAAATGAAATTAAAAAATTTACACATTTTAAAGCTTGGGATGGTCTTTGGTGTTTCTTTCAATTTACTCGCCCAACCTACTACCATCAAATTCACCAACCAAGTAGTGGGAACAAGTAAAGGCATCGGAATGAATGTAGATTTTGTTCAGACACCAGTCTGGCAGACTTCTGCGTTGATGTTAAACAAGCTTCCCTTTGGGACATTTGAGCATGACTTCGCGAATCCTAAGCAAAATTCCACACCAGACGCAGACACCTGGAAATTCTCGAATGGAACAGTATCAGGTGATAAAACGGCGCCCTATCAGGGGTTACAATGCATGAAATTTGTCTCCAATGGAGCAGATGGAAAAGTTTCTAACGAAGCGCAATTTTTCTTCAAAAGTACAGCTACACACGTTATTAGTTTCGCAATGAAGGCAGGCAGTAATTTCAGTGGTACCGTAAACATCGAGTTGCGAAATTCCTATGCGAGTAACCTTAATTTTCTTACCTCTCCTAATATTACTCTTACCCAAGATTGGAAAGTTTACAAATACACTTTCAAGGGGGAGGTTGGACAGATGATGGACAGCCTTGCGATCAATGTTAAAGGTGCAGGCACGGTTTATTTTGATGATGGCAAACTTTATACAGAAGCTGATGACCGCGGTGACAAATTTTCAAAGTCGGTCGTTGACAAATTGAAAGAATTTCAACCCGGCCTCGTTCGTTGGGGAGCTATTTCAGCAAATTATTATAGCTTTAACACAAGCACCGGACTTGCGGCGCCAAACAGGTTTACCTATGGTGATTGGTTCAAGCTGTGTCAAGAGCTAAACGCTGTTCCTGATATCTGCATAGGAGTAGATTATAAAACAGACTATATAGATTCAAGAGATCAGACTTTTAAATTGTTAGCTGAATATGTGACTGCGGATGCGACGACAGCAGGAGGAAAAATAAGAGCTTCAGAAGGAATCACGCAGCCGTTCATTCAAAATACGAGCGAGTTTGTAATTGAGCTTGGAAATGAAACATGGGGGGGCGCAAACCATGGAGCCTCATTTTATAGCTTGGATGGTCAAATAAGTGCAACCGAATACATGAAGTTCGCCGACGGTGCCGTCAACGCTCTAAATACAGTTCCATCATATGCAAATAATAAGAATAAGATACAGGTTGTCTATAGTGGTTGGTCTGTAAGTTTAGATGCCTGGAACCGTGAGCTACTTAATAGACTGTATAAAAGGCCTGGAGATCAGTTAGCATTAAGTGGGTATCTAGGAGGTAATTCCGCATTGCCAAACGGTGTACCATTAACTGACCCCTCTAGCATAGACGCCCAATATGATTACTATAAAAAAACAATAGCCAGTATACCAACAACTTCTAAAAACGCCAGAGATATGCAGGCTGTGGCAGTCAAATCACAAGGGAAAAACATGCCATTCTTCTTTTACGAGGGTACTATGACCAGTGAACCATACTATGGGAAAATGGGTCAGGCCATTGTATATATGGACTATGTTATGGAAATGTTGCGAGTAGGATATCTTTCCTGGCCAGTAGCTTTCAATTACGATGGCGGAATGTATGCACAGGTATATAATGAAAATGGGCAATACAAAAATAAGCCTTCATTCACTTTAGGAAAAACTTTTAATCAGTATGCGAAAGGTAAAATTATATCCACAACCGTTACTGGGCCTCTTGACTCTTTGACAACAGGCGGGGTAAAATATCCCAAGGTCGGACACATTCTTACTTCTCCAGATGGAAAGTCTTTTACTCTAGTTTTGACCAGTCGAGATTTCCAAAACAATCACGATGTGAAAGTAGAATTGCCGACAGGTGGAACATTTAGTAAAACTGCTACTGTGAGGACCTTTTCATCCCCTAACTGGAACGTAGACAAGGAGTCGGATATGACTATGTCTACACTAAACCTGTCAGATTTTGATGGAAACAAAACCATCTCAGTGCCTAAGCACGGAATGGTGGTTGTAAACTTTACTGGTGATATGAACCTGGTTTTAGCAAACGAAGAAGCTAATTCCGCTCTTGAAGAAAACGCCAGAGTAAGTGTATATCCAAATCCATCTAACAGAATGTTCTTTATTGAAGGAGCGTCTAATCCTACTACGAAGGTTTACAATTCTTTAGGGATAGAAGTGATGACTTCAAATACTAATACCTTGGATTTTGCTGGATTGAGTAAAGGCATTTATAATTTAGTTATCCGAACTGAGAACAGAACGGTTAAAGAGAAAGTAGTACTAATCGATTAATTGGCTTTAATTACTATTAAAAATGGGCCTTGGGTGTTCCCAAGGCCCATTTTTTGCTAAAGAGATTGTAAATTATGGGTAGCGCACCCCTGCATCTCTAAAGTCAAACATTTTCCCTAGTTCTAGGCAGCTTTCCTTCGACAACACTCCTGAAGAACAATCCTCTTTATGAATACAAGCAGCAGCAGCGCAAACGCCTAGTTCAAGGCACTCCTTCATCTCCAATCCTTCATGAAGACCGAAAAGTACTCCCGATGCAAAAGCATCACCCGCCCCGACAGTTCCCTGAATTTTCTCTTGAGGCACCTTCACACTTCCTTGGTATACCTGATGGCCGTTTCGATTTACGGCGATGCATCCATTTGGGAAATGAAGTATTACCCACTCGTTTACACCTTTGTCTAGCACGTATCTGCAAGCATTTAGACACCCTTCTACATCGATAGACTTATCGGGGAATGTAGTTTCTACACCCGTGAGTTTTTCCGCTTCAAATTCGTTGATAAACAAATAATCTATGAAGGGTAGAGCAGGAGTCACCACAGATTTGAATCGGTCACTATTTTCACTCACTAAATCCACGGATGTTTTAAAGCCTAGATCTCGAGCCAACTTTAGCACATTTGCAGCTACGGTGTTCCCGTCAGACAGTATTTCATCCATCTTATCTAAAAGTAGAAGATAGCCCAAATGAAAGATCTTTGCCGAAGACTTTTCTAAGTTTTTAAAATGGGCATTGGCAAGTAAAGCATTGGCACCTCGATAGTGGAAAAATGTCCTTTTACCGTCAGTTTGACCCGTCATCACGTCTGTGTAGGAGGTAGACGTTAGGTCAGTTGTAGTAATCTGACTTGAATCTATATTATTCGCCCCGCAATCCTGCAAAATATATTTACCAGCTTCGTCATTCCCAATCAAGCCGATGCCAGCCAGAGGGAAGGGTGCACCAAGTTTAGAGAGATCTTTTAAAATATTGTAAGGTGACCCGCCGTTGCTAACGCTTTCGCTTAAAATGTTGGATAAAGTTTCCTGGGCTGGATAGCTGTCTATAATTTTCACTCGATCAACAATCCAATTACCACCGGCAAGTATGCCCCTTCTTTCTTTTGACATCCTAATATTTATTTATCACTTAGCAATTTTAATAGCGCTGGCTCGTCTTCTTCTACTTCAGGGTATCTGCCGATATCTTTGTTAATAAAGAAATTATCATTCAAATCATCATTTGCTGTGGACACCTCTCCAATAATGCACTCCTCAGATTCGGGATAGAAAGCATGGTAAACCAGAGGAGAAATAGTGACTCTTTCCCCTGAGTTCAGCACCACCTTATCTCCTGATTTGATTACCTTATTTTCACCGTTTACTTTTACATTTATGTCACCGGTAGCAGTGTCGTCGCCAGGGGCATTCCAAAATTCAATGACTAATTTTCCCTGTCTGCAGATGATGTCTTCTTTTTTCTTTTTGTGGCAGTGTGAAGGCGTCTCCTGGTTTTTTCGAGCATACATCAACTTTTCACAATATTCCGGCTCCTCTGCTAAGTTTATCAGCAGCAGACCAGATTTGTCAAAGTCCCTGAGGCCAAAATCAGTGACGTCCCACTTTGCATTGGGCGGCAGCACCCATCCATTCCTTTCAAAACAAGCTTTTGCAGATCTTATGGCGCTATTTATTTGAGATCGCTTCATTTATGCCAATACGTTTTGCGTGATTTCTACTAAAGAATTAGTTTTAGCCGATTTTAACGCCGCCGCAAAGAACTTATGGCTATCTACCGCTTCCTGTGGAGTGACACAATTAAACTTGTTGCCTAGCTTACCGGCACGTTCTGCAAAGTACGCAGCCAACATTTGCATAAAGCAGTCGGAGAATCCTGGCTCGAAAATATGACCTGTTATTACGGAAAACTGTGTTTGAAAACCTAGGTCTATACGTTGCCAGATTTGCTCTTCTGCATTTCTGAAAGACCAAAAAGTCTTTGGTTCCTTGGTGCTGTATCGAACACCGCCTTCTAGTCCCGTTACCTCAATGTACCAAGTATTTGTCTCACCTGGCGCAATTCGTTTCATCTCACATGTCATAGGCACTTCAGCCCCGTCAATGTCAACTACGGTGTGCAGTTGTGCATTGTCCCAGGTGTCGCAGGCAGCCATTCCACCTTTGCCATCAGGCCTTTCAGCGTAGATTTTTTGCAGTTGCGCGTACACTCGTTTCGGTTGCCATCCAAGTCTCAATGGGATATGGGCCACGTGCATTCCTAGATCGCCCATCACACCAATTTCCCCGCAGAATTTATTCTGACGTTTCCAATTGATAGGCTTATTCGGATTCAAATCGCTAGAGTGTAGAAAGCCAGCTTTTATCTGAATGATTCGGCCGAGTGACCCAGACTGAATGGCATTGATTACTTTAAGTGCTCCAGGCAAAAACGGAAATTCTGAGCTACACCTTACAAATCTACCGTATTGCTCGCCCGCCTCAGTGATTTTCTGAGCAGCTGCAAGGTCGATCCCGAAAGGCTTTTCGCCCAGCAAATCTTTCCCCGCTTTAAATACATCCAGGTAAACAGATTCATGTAAATTGTGCGGCAATGCAACATAGACTACATCCACATCGCTTGCAAGTAATTCTTTGTAGTCCTTAGTAAGTAGACTGACGGTAGGTATTTGTTTGTACCATTTCAATATATCGTCACTCAAGTCACAAACGGCCGTCAGCTCAGGCTTTACAGGAAAATCATTTAAAGCAAACCACCTTCCGAATGCACTTGCGGCTTCGCGACCCATAAGACCGCCGCCGATAATTCCAACTTTTACAATTTCCATAAAGTTATTTTTTTATAAATTTTATCACATCAGCTGCCTTGCCACCTTCATGCACAATGGTCATTAAGGCTTTTACCATTCCAGCTGGGTCACTATGTTGTATCACATTTCTGCCATAAACGATTCCTTTTACCCCTTGTCTCATCAATTCTTCGGTTCTCGATAAAATTTCTTCGTCGCTAGCCCTTCCGCCACCTCTTACAAGAACGGGAATTCTTCCCGCAATCTCCACCACTCGATGATATTGAGTAATTTCGTCCGCCGGGTCAGCCTTGATAATGTCAGCACCTAGTTCAACTGCCTGACGCACCAATGGAAGAATTTTATTTAAATCTCCATCAACCAAATAGCCTCCTGCTTCATTGTTTGGTTTAAATACTAAAGGCTCAATCATCAGTGGCATAGAATATTTATCACACTCTGGCTTTATCTTTAACACGTTTTGTATACACTGGTCAGTCACCTCAGGAGCACCTGGTATGCTGAAAATATTTACAACTACACATGTAGCATCAAGTCTTAAAGCCTGCTCAACAGGTTGCTCAATCATTCTGCTGAAAGCCGCTCTAGGCAATTCTTTTCCATATACATTCGCAACATCTGTACGTAACACCAAAGATGGTTTATGACGCCCCAATATTGATTGTAAATAATGCGCCTGGCCAACAGTTAACTGAATAGCATCTGGAGCAGCCTCTAACAATATCTTGATGGCTTTTTCGATATTTTCTATCCCTGTCAAGAATGTATTTTCATTGAAAAATCCATGATCAATGGCTACATCAAAGCAGTTATTAGACTTTGCATTAAATAATCTTTTTAATCGATACTCTTTCATGTGTTTATTATTTGTTTTTTGTGGTCTCTTGAAATAGGCGGGTAGTTATCTTCTTGAAAATGATATATAGTCCCGGCTTATTTTATTCCTAATTTTTCTTAAAATTGTAACTTGTATATACAAGTTTAATAAAATAAGTGTAGATTAAAAAATTAAGAACGAAAAATTTTGGTTTAAGTTTTTGCTTTAGTTATAACGCACAATGTTAGGTGGACCTATATTAAGTAAAGATCTTTCTTTAAAATGCTTATTAAAATGCAAAACCTGCATTACCTTTATGAGGTGGGCATGTACCGCGAAAAGCGGTACCGGGCTTTCCGTTTGTAGTCCTCGCCCCGCGAAAAGCGGTGCTGTGGGCTACCACTTCAATCCCTCATGCGAATACGGGGACATCAGTATCACTAAATACCGAGCGATG
>DASVUU010000916.1:0-4657 GCA_036386935.1 Cytophagaceae bacterium
TTTTTATTTTATTATAAAGTCCATAAATTTTTACACAAGTGGCAAAGACCGATTTTCCACTCATAATACAAACCCTCCTTGTGATCTGTCACTTCTTTTAAATGACCTGATTCTTTTATACCAATAAATGCAGATACTTCAAGGAATAGAAGCGTTGTCGCCTTAGTTCTCTGAGAATGGGGAAAGTAGATTGCCGACATCCTGCGTTGTCTTACAGTATTTTTTCTTTTCAACATTGCGGTTAAATCTCATATTCTTTTTTCTATTGCCATCCATATTTTCCCGCACGCAGGATGAGCCTATCAATGACCCGCAGTTCGTAAATAAGGGCTTTTAATAATCCACATAATTACGCCCCACACCTTAAAATCGATGGTATCACTTATTTCTATAAGATTGTCAGTATCACTTTGCACATATAACTTGTTGTGCGTCTTTACAATCTTTTTTATTTCAAAATTTCCCTCCACAACTGCGAGTACTAAATGGTTTGATGCGACAACAGACCTATCCACAACTAAGATGTCCCTCAAATCAATCCCATAGGCGGGTCGTGATTGAAGCGCCTCAACATAATAAGTCTCATTTTCATTTCTGACCACTAGATCATGGATATTCAAAGTTGACTCTTGCGGCCCCTTGGTTGATGATTGAAACTCCAGGGAAGAATTGTTTGTAGTACGGCTAAATTGGGTTGCAGAAGATTTCTTTATATTTATATTCATATCTAATATTTTTGTCAAATATAATATAAATACTAAAATTATTAGTAATTAGTTTTTAAAAAAATCCTATGGCATGAATAGTATGTTTTTTCGAAATTGATATAAAAAATGGAAACTTAGATGAAAATAAAAATAGTTGTGGAGATGTCTTGCCGTAAATTCCCACCTATTCGATGAGAGAAGTAAGTATTTACAAAAATACATCCTTCCCGAGTCAAATAATTATCGACATCTAAAAACAATAGACATTTTGGCTAGTTACTCCCATATATCCTTTCGACCAATGGAAACTTCGGCCACCTTAAAAGCTTTTAGTATTTTCTTGAAATCTGAGCGAAAGAAGGATTTTATTGAAGAGGTAATTAATCAGTCCCATCAGAACAAGTTGCCCGCCATGGAGCAATTAAAGGGATTGTCTGAGTTAAAAGTCTACCAGCTCTTCGAGCAAGGATTAATGCTCTTCTTAGACGATATTGTAAAAGACAGACCTTTGGAAGGAGTTATAGATTCTCTATCTGACTGGATGGAAAAAAAGCTAGGAACAGAAATAAAATCGCTGTCCTATACAGATGTTATCTCAGGGTATCAGGTTAGGAAGCAAGTAATGATCCGTTTTATTGATGCATTTACCAATGACCCCCTTAAATATATTGACCTCGTTCAAGAATTGACTGTCTTAATGACCACGATAGAAAAAGCTACAGTCGACTTCTTATCTAAAAATTACACTCCCTTTGCCAGAACCTATTGATAATGTATTTATAAATTAGAAGGCCATTACTTTATGCATTCAAGTAAATTTTGAATTCTGTTCCCTTGTCAAGCTTGGTTTCTACGGTTATTTTTCCTTTATTATTTACAATTATTCTCTTAACGATGTAAAGGCCGATACCCATTCCCTCGACTCCTTTTTCAACCCTCGAAAATTGTTCAAAAATCGAATCCTTTTGGTCATCTGGTATCCCTAGTCCATTGTCTGAAAAAGAAATCAAAAAAGAGCCATGTAATATCTTTGTCGTAATCGTAATCTCAGGAATTCTGTCTGGAGCTTTGTATTTAATTGCATTACTTAAAAGGTTATATAGAATGCTTCTAATGTTTTTCCTTGAGAAATTGATTTCATTTTCTTCAAAATTCTTAACTACCTTGGCTCTAGTGTTAAAAATTTGATTTTTTAATGTCAGCTCTACTTCCTCCATCACTTCCATTAAGTTTACCAATTCAGTTTCCTCAGTGAAGTCGCCTTTTACTTTTGTGATGTCCGTTAATTCATCGATGATCTTTCTCATGTTTCTAACTGACATGTTGAGCATGTCACCATAGGCCTTAATGTCATTCCCATTACCCATTTCAATCGCCTCCATTAAGATACTATTCAAACCCTCGATGTTTTGCAAAGGCCCTTTTAGGTCATGTGAAATTGTGTATATAAAAGTATCGTGATCAGCATTTAATTTTATTAAATTTTGATTTAGTTTTTCTGCTTCAGCTAGCGCTTTTATGCGTTTCGTAATATCAATAAATGTAATGATAACGCCGTTGGTCTTTTTTTCCTTCTGTATGATGTATGGTAAAACATTGAGTTGATACCAAGATAGGTCAGTCGTTTGGATCTCTTTTTCTAAAATCTCGCCAGTTGATATGCCCTCTTTTATGTCCTCAATGATGGTAGAATATTTAATATTATCAACTATTTCCTCAATAGGCCTATCAACATCAGTACTCTTGAAGTTAAACTGTTTCATTGCAGGAGGGGTAAACCTTCTGAGAATCAAATTGGCATCTACAAATAACTGGGGTATAATCGTGCATTTAAAATAATTTTCCATCTCCTCATTTAGTTCTATGAGGGTCTTCTGGCTGTCACTTCTTTCTTTGGTAGACATCTTAGTTATCTATAGTAGTTAATCCTTCGCTGTTGGTCTCGATATTTAACAAAAATTCATTCACTTTTTCCTCGGTCAATGGTTTAGTGATGTAATGGTGGATACCCAAAACCTCCATCTTGCTCAGATCTTGCTCGTTGGTTGAAGTAGATAAGACTGCTATTACAACGTTGTCCTTGTTTTCGAAATCAAGGGAGTTGAAAGTTTTAAGGAATTCGAAGCCATCCATTACAGGCATATTGATATCCAATAGAATAATATCAGGTGCTCGTTTCGATTTAAAACAGAAATGTTCATTTAAACATTTTATTCCATCTTCGCCGTTGTTTACCACCCGTATTTCCTCGGCCAATTCCATGTTTTTTAGAACCCGCTCCTGAAGGAAATTGGTGATTGGGTCATCATCCACTAGTAAAATTGATTTAAATTTTCGCAAGGTTAAAAGTATTAAAAGGACTGAGTCATTAAAAATAAGCAATAAATGACTAAAAAGGAGAATTAATAAAATTTTTAGCCGAAAAGTAGATAACAAAGTGGATTAGATTCCTCATCCATATGGAATTTTAAAGAAAGCCTATAAAAGCAAAGAGCCTACTCCACGGAATAGGCTCTTTAATAAAGATGAAACTAGGCTATTTAATTATCAATTTTTTTGTGATTACAGTATTTGTTGAACGAAGAGTTAGAAAATAAAGCCCAGTCATCTTTCCTGACAAATCCAGGGAAATATCTTCATTTCCACTTCTTGTCAGTGACGATATCAAAGTCCCGCTCGCATTGTAAACGTCAGCTTGTACTGAACCATTTCTAGTCGGAGTTTGAATATTAAAGACACCAGAAGACGGATTTGGAGAAATTACTATTTCTGTGCCGGAATTATTTTGAATAATCTCCGTGATAATAGCTGGATCTATTTTAAGTATAAATTCTGAAGATATTATACCTAACGCGTCTTTTGATTTAGCTGTTACCGTTACAATACCCGGCGACTTTGCAACCAGTTTCCCCAAGGTATCGATAGTTGCAGTGCCAGTTTCAGTGCTAACTGTCCATGTTACAAATCTATTAGAAGCATTTAGAGGAAGTATGTTTGTTCTGAATCTTACCGTATCGCCTACCTTAAAATCGGACGTGTCGCTCAACGCGGATATGGTAATAGATCGAACTTTAACTGTATCTGCTTTAATTTGTATGGCAAATGGTAGAGAGCTAACTCCCAAAGAGTCGGTAGCAGTGGCCTCTACAGTGATTCTACCTGCCTTTTTAGCAATTAATACGCCTGTTTTTTCATCTATCACCGCGGATCCGCCTTCATCATTTACGCTCCATGTTACAGTTTTGTAAGAAGCATTTTCTGGTAAGACGGAAGCTGTCAAAGTAAGCGTATCACCCACCTGAAAGTCGACTGTATCGCCTAGAGTAGTTATTCTAATAGATCTTACTTGTACAGTATCTGTTCTTACTCCCGTCCTCACAATAAGAGGCAAACTTGCAGCAGAGGTATTCCCAGCGGAGTCAGAGGCAATCACGGTAAATGAATAGTTGGTTGAAGGAGTTAACTCATTTATATCAATAGAGGGAGAAGCAGTAGGGCCCCTAGAGATGGAACCATTAAAGACTTCATAGGAAACAATTCCGCTTGGGTCTTGTGAAGGAGTCCATGATAATTTTAGGCTTGTTGATGTGATGTCGCCTGCTATCAGAGCGGTAGGAGCAGGAGGAGTAACGGTATCTACCTTTACAACTTGGCTAAATGTGAACTCAGATGCCTGAATAATATCGCCGTCAATATTAGCAGTGATGTTCCACCTGTAATACCTGTATTTCATCTTATTTCGTAGAGCGAACGAGCGAGTCTGGTTTCTTGAAGTCCATGTTTGGATTGATACTGTATCTAACGGCTTCCAGACGATACTATCTAGGGAGCCCTCAATTGTCCATGCTTTTGGATCTCTCTCGGGTCCATCGTTACCCGATGTTATGTCATATTTGTTCCAGGCTACGAGTGTGTCAAACTGGAAGACTACCGAGGAAGTTGTTGCAAAA
>DASVUU010000917.1:0-2960 GCA_036386935.1 Cytophagaceae bacterium
CGTACGTCATTTACATGTTCAAATAATTGAAAAGCACAAATAATATCATAATAGTTGCCATACCGTTCTGAGTGCTCTTTGATAGTCTCACTTAAGATCTTTAACCCTTTTTGTTTTCCGTATTCCACAGCATCTGGATTGAAATCTAAGCCGGTTGCTCTAGCACTTTTGTCTTGGACTTTTTTTAAAAAATAACCGCTGCCACACCCAATATCCAACACATGGTCATTCGGGTTTATAAGTCTATAAGCCCTTTCATGCTCCCATCGCCAAGGGGAGTAATAACCCGAATAACCTTTACCTAACTCTGAATAGAATAACCCATCGCCTATCGGAGAAAAGGGGTAGTAAAATTGCAATTTTGAATCTTGGCACTCATAAATTGCTAACTCCTTAATATTGTTAAAGAATCTAGACACGTCTACTCTATATTGACTTAAATATTGCTTTTTTAGTCGTGCTATATCTAAGATGTCTATCTTTTTAACATTATTTTTATTAGTCAAGGGAGAATATATATTTTCCATAATTAACTTTCTAGAATTGCCTTAAGTGATTTTATTCTATCCTTGAGATTATAATTTTGTATAATATGAGCTCGACCAGCTGTTCCCAATTCTGCACAGAGAGCAGAATCCTTGGCTAATCTTATCATATATTCAGCCATCACTACCCAGTCTCCCTCCTCTACTAGATATCCAGTTTTCTGATGAATCACTGCTTCTTTTATACCCGCGTGGAATGTGCTCACTATGGGCAGGCCGACGGCAGAGGCTTCCAAGATGGTGTTGGGAGTACCTTCAGAATCGCCTGACGGTGCTGTTACAGAATGTTGCACAAAGATTTTCGCAGCCTTCAATTGATCACATACCTGATCTGGGGATTGGATGCCTAAGAAATTTATATTGTCGCCGATATTTAATTCTTTTGCCAATTGCTTGCACTCCTCCAATAACTCTCCTTCTCCGATCATATTTAAACGGGCATTGGGGATTTCTGCGATCACTTTAGAAAATGCCTTTATAGTCAGATGAGGAGCCTTTTTTGCTGTAAATCGACCTACAGCAATAAATATGGGATCTTTACTTCCAGGATAGGCCCCCTGAAATTTTTCTACCTCAATACCATAGGGGTTTTGATGTATTTTTCTAGGGCTAGCGCCTAATTTTATCAACTGCTGTGTCATGTCATTAGAAACAGAAACAACAGCTTTACAATGTTCAAATGCCTTTTTGTATAATTTGGAATAGACTTTTAATGTGGCAGCATCGCTAATATCGAAGCCATGAAAATGTATTATTAAATCAACTTTTGCCAAGCGGCACGCATCGGACAAGGCAGCCCCCATTGGACCATAGTTGGCCAATACCATTCGTATTTTTTTTTTGATCAGATAATTGGATAATGCCTTGCTGTATAGCCTGTGATATACTTGGGGGAAAAGATTCCTACAGGAACCCCTAAAAAAAATAGAATTAAGAGGAAAAGGCAGAAAAGATCGGCCGTTAGGAAGGATCGATGGATACCAACCTTCATAAAGTGCAAGTTGAGGATTCAATTCTTTTATTTGATTAGAAATGAAAGTCTCCGAAAATGTAGATTTATTAGGGAAAGCAATAAGAAGATGCTCCATATCTATAACTTTCTTGCTACTAATATAAACGTACAAGCGTCTTTATCCTTTGTATTTTGAGCAGTAGTTTTATCAAATAAAATTATCCAGGGTTGAATAAATAATGCTAGAAGAGGCCGTAAAAACTTTGGAAGTTTAAACAATATCCCATCTTGAAATAATTGTATACCCATAGCCGACCTACCAATGATTCCTTTAAAATAAACAATTTCGAACCCGGCTTCAGATACTATTTTACGAAGCCCCGTTGATGTCCAACGCCAAAAATCTGTAGGATCAGGATGAAACATCCAATAACCGTGCGTACTTAAAATTAAAAGCCCATCCTTTTTTAGCACCCTATTGGCTTCTGAAAGATAAAGAAGTGGATTGACGACATGCTCAAGTACTTGGGTTGACAGTACTACATCTAAACTCTGGTTATCTAGATCAATTTTTCCTTCTGGGGAAATGTGGATATCAGCTATTGGATTTTCTATCAAGTCCAAGCCAATATAACGCTCAACATAAGGACCAATTAATACCTCATAGGGCTTGTTGCCACAGCCGTAATCTGCCAAAACAAGTTTTTTATCTTTGCGAGCTACGAATTTTAAAATAACCTCTTCTATTGCTTTTCTAAGTTGCCTTAAATAATAATAGCGTGACGCCATTCTCCCAAAAATGCTTGGATACAACCTTTCACTTCCGGCTTCCCTATCTAACATATTCAATTATTAATTATAATCTTGTACAAGGTTTAATGTATCAGTTTTTGAGAAAGATATTTCTTCTTATTAATCTCCAATATACAAATCTAAGCTTTGCCACTAAGTTCATCAATCTATAATCATCCTCAACTTAAAAAGGTCCCTAATTTATAGAAGCTCTTGTGTCCAGCTAAAATTACATAAATTTCATCCCTATTGAAATGTTAGCGAATCATTCTCTTTTAAACCGTCGAAAAGACACTTTGCAGAGTTTAATTCTTCTGTTAACTAGAGATCCCAGCTATAATTAACTTTAATTAAATAATCTAAATCTTTAACCACACATTCGAAAATCGGTGCAGAAATTCATATTGTCGAAAGTTGGTGAGAATTACGTCATCGGTATTAAAAACGGTGAATCACAGACGAGAAGAATTAATGTATTTGGGATGGAGCTGCGACGTGAATAGTCACTTAAATAGCGAGCAATGATCTTTAATCACGTCCAACAAGCTAGTTTATAAGTCTCTCCAAATTTTGAACAAAGTTTTAACATCGCTGTTTTCAGTATTCAAATAATATCTTCTTTTATGGATACACAAACAGCCAGTTTATCACAACTAGAAAAAAGCCAATAC
>DASVUU010000918.1:0-19397 GCA_036386935.1 Cytophagaceae bacterium
TCAGACAGTTGTGTATTTTCCATTTCTACCAAAGATACAAACTCGAAGCTGAAGATTAAATATAAAGTTGCTGTTTGAGAAGGGAGAGGTGAAGGTTGTGAAAGTTAAGAAAGGGATGTAAAGCCTTTAGAAGAATAAATCGCAGATAACTTATAAGTATGGTATTGACATGATATAAGCTTCCTGCATGGCTCCGATGTGTACTTGCCTGTAAAACAGAGTGAGATTAGACCAGACGCCTTTTATAGATATTACACGAGAAGATAATGTAGTTATAAAAATAAAGGGAATTGTCCTAGATTTGCGAAGAATGTGAACATATAGCAAATTATATTGCCTAGAGAAGTAGCAGGGCGATTTCAAATTGTTTTGAATGCAATATTGATGTGGAGGTATTTGATCATCAAACTTTCAAAAATCAATATTTAACCTTGTCTTTACCTTCTGTGACTATATAACCAAAAAAGTATGATGCGTCTATATCGGCAATAGGTTTAAATTATAATTTTAAAATAGTACTTAAAGGACGCCCATTCCAATCTATTAAAATTATTTATTATAACTAACCGTTATTATCCCTTACTACATCACTTTTGAATCAGAGGGAAAACTAGAATTATTTGAAATGAATAAAATATCCATAATCTATATCGTGAAAAATTTACTATTAACGATTGTTATACTTTGGGCTTTTTCTAGTTGCTCCAATGAAAATCATAAAGCTCCTAGTGTTGATATCGATTGGAAGGAATTTCTTTCGAAACAAGATCCTATTTGGGACACTTTAAACGGATATTTCTACGATGGCCCAATGACTGGGAACGGTTTGATAGGAACAGTGATGCATCGTATGGATAAAGATCGTTTTGATGGTGATACCAATAAAATCCTCTTTGAAATTAATCGTACCGATTTGATAGATAGCTGTAGTATCCGGCCTGAAGGGTACTATTGGTCAAGGATGCAAGTAGGGAGATTTGAATTTAAACCCAAGGGTATCCTGAGCCAAATTATTCTTCGTATTGATTTGTGGAACGCAGAAGTGGTCGGAAAGATTACAACTACGGAAGGTGCAATTCACATTCGGCATTACACACATGCCGAGCTACCGGTAATTATTACTGAATTAGAATCAGAGGGGAATGAAAATTGTGATAATTGGCATTTCGTACCTGATAAGTCTGGCTGTCTGCTCGACTTGGGTGATCTTGACAAACAGGAAAAAGGCAAATATGACACAAACCCTCCAGCTACGACGGAAACAAAAAATGGAATAACCCAACACAAACAAGTTCTAAAGCATTCCGGCCGTTATTTTACTGTAGCTTCCGCCTCCAAGAAATACGATCGTAAAACTGTTTATTACAGCACTTTAGAGTACTCAAACCCCATTAAGGCAGCACCATTTGATGCATCCGAGGTACTTGCAAAATGTCTGAAAGAAAAACCTGCCAACTTATCGGAGTCGCATAGAAAATGGTGGAACACGCACTATCAACACTCTTTTGTTTCGATACCAGATGCCCGTATAGAAAGCTATTATTGGATCCAACGGTATGTTACCGGATCTGTGATGCGTGGTGAATTACAGATGACTGACCTTATGGGGCCTTGGTATGCACATACTCCCTGGCAAGGCATTTGGTGGAATTTAAACTCTCAATTTATGTACAGTCCTGTGTTTTCATCAAATAATCTCGATGCAGCCAAACCGTATGTGGATATTTTCAATGAAAATTTACCATCTCTCATCCAGAATGTACCAGCGCGGTTTCGTCACAACTCAGCGGGATTAGGACGTGCAACTAGCTTTAATATGCTTTCTAAAGTAAACCCGGATGATACCATTCCACCATTTTACAACCGTGAGGTAGGAAACTTAACTTGGGCACTTCATAATTACTATCTTTTCTGCAGATATAGTATGGACGACACTTTGCTTAAAAATAAGTTTTATCCTTTACTCAAGAGAAGCGTTAACCTATTTATCAATCTAGCTTACAAGGGTGAGGATGGAAAATATCATTTGCCAATAACCATGTCGCCTGAGTATAAACCAGCGAAAGACTGTAATTATGATTTGGCATTGTTTAGATGGGGTTTGCGTACCCTGATTTCAGTAGATGAAAGACTAAAGCTTACCGACCCTCTATTACCTAAATGGAAAAATATACAAGAAAATTTAGTTGACTACCCCCGAAATGAAAGGGGATTATTGATTGGAAAAGATGTGGAATTAGTAACTGCACATCGGCATTTCTCTCATCTCATGGCTATATATCCATTAGGAATTTTAACAAGCGAAAAACCTGAGAACGATGAATTAATTCGTAAATCAATTGAGTATTGGATCGGAATTTCAGGGAATGACAAATCTGCATGGTCTTATTCATGGGCAGCCAGCGCCTATGCCTACCTTCGCGATGGTAATACTGCATATAAAAACTTGAGCAGGTATTTCGATTTTGCACATCGCAAACACTATTGGGAGCTACCTGGCATTGGAGACAACACAATGTACCGTGAAGTCGGCATGTGTTCCGAAACTCCATTTTCATTTAATAAGTCGGTAAACGATATGTTCATTCAAAGCCACAACAATGTAATTCATATTTTCCCCGCAGTACCTGATCTTTGGAAAAACGTATCTTTCAAAAATTTGCGTACTGAAGGGGCATTTTTGGTGACTGCAGTAAGAGCGGAAGGTAAAACAGCGTGGCTTTCTGTTGAATCCCTTGCAGGTGAACCTTGCGTTATTCAATCAGATATCAAGGTGGATAGCATATTCACATCACCAAAGATTAAGATTGAAAAGAAATCTGAATATGTTTTTTCTGTAAAGGTTGAGAAAGGTCAAAAAATAATATTTTCTAAAGACAATAAAGATAATCTGCAGTTCAGATATGCAACAACAGAGGGAGAAAGCAATTATTGGGGCTCGAAAAAAATAAGAAAATGAAGGCTTTTCGGCCGAGACTAAATTCAGCTCCCCTGATGTGATAATACTATGAAATTGCAAATTATGACTGCGCAAAGAGTGGACTTGCAACAAATACTTGATATGCAAAAAGAAACCTACAAGTCAGAAGCTGAATTGCATAACGAATTCAATGTTCTCCCACTTACTCAAACCCTTGAATCGGTAAATGAGGAATTTGATAAGGGATGTTTTTTTAAAATAGTGCGTGATAATGAGATCTTGCTACAGGCAGAGGGATAACTAAAGGGGATACAACCTAAATTGCTAACTTGCTGTAAGGGAGAAATTTCAGAATCAAAAAGTTAGGACAAATGATGCTCACTGAAATTAAAAATAGATTAAGCAAATGTAAAAGATTGAGCTTTTTACTGGTAACAAAAGCGGAAGAAATCTTGACCTCATATCGTTCACCAGGTAATCAAAAATAAATATCTAATTTTGACGTGACAAACGATGAATACTACTAATATGGTATGCGCAATAATAGCTTTCCTATATGCACGACACTTACCGGACCGCCATATTTAAATACTGATAGACAAAACTCATAAAATAATGAAGAACTTTTTGCTCCGTGCCTTCCTTTTCCTATCTGCCATAGCCTCTTGTTTCGCTCAAGATAAAGCAAACGACTTTGACTATGGGCGGGTAGAAAACAATAAATATACCAATGCTTTCTTTAAGTGCGAAGTTACAATTCCAACAGATTGGATAGTACAGACGAAAGAACAAACGGAAGCCATGTCAAAAGTCGGTAAGGCTATGGTCGCAGGGGCTGATTCAACAATGAAAGCCGTATTGAAAGCTTCGGAAATAAATTCTGCAAATTTGCTAGTTGCTTTCCAACACGAGGTAGGTTCCGCTGTAGATTATAATCCGAGTTTTTCTATTATAACCGAAAATATCAAAAACCTACCTGGTATTAAATCAGGTAAAGAATATCTGTTTCTCGCCAGGAGATTGATGGAGCAATCGCAAATGAAGTACAACCATTTGGACAAAGAATTCACAAAAGAAGTAATTAATGGAACGGACTTTTATACAATGAACACTCAGATAAAATACGTTGGATTAGATATCAAACAGATATACTACTCAACGGTTAGAAATGGATTCAGCTTTAACATCATAATATCATTTATCAATAATCAACAAAAGAAGATTTGCTACAATCTGTGAATTCCACGAAATTCGCGAACTAATTCATTGTTCACATAGGAAACGAATTAGTATTGCTTAACCCAGTTTTATCTAGAGGCAGGCTGAGTATTGCGAGATAGATTTGTGTAGGCTAAGTCGATCTATCTCGTTTTCGCGCTTATTTTTGTTTCGAGCTGATTTATCAATGGCCTATGGAGAAAAAAATTGGACTAGAGTAACATCTTAAATTGAAAAATAAAACTCTCAATAGCTTTAAATGCGACTACTAATATTTCTTTCTTTGAGTCTTTCTATATTAAGCTGCTCAAGGAAAACTCAAAACGTAACTGTCAAATCAATTCTTCTCGAACAGTTGCGAAATACCCATACAAACAAAAATTGGTTTGTGCCATCAAAAATTGCACTGGAAAATTTAACCTCGGAGCAAGCGAACTGGAAAGATAGTTCTGGCAACCACTCCATAGGCGAACTTGTATCTCATTTGATATTTTGGAATGAAAGGACAATGGTCGCGTTTGATGGGAACAAACTTCCAGATTTTAATGAGGGTAATGAAATCACGTTTAAAAAATATGAGGACACTGATTGGAAAATGGCTGTGGCAAAATTGGATAGCATTCAAACCAGATGGGAAAAGGCTATCGAAATTTCTACAGATGTGCAGCTAAACAAATGGGGCAGCGAAATCGCCAATGTTTGTTCGCACAACGCTTATCACACAGGCCAAATAATTTTTATTCGAAAACAAAATGGGTGGTGGGCTTCAGCCAATGGAGTAAAATAAGCTATTCATTTGTGAATTGAATAGTGTTAAGCTTGTGAAATATTATAAAGATTTAAATTTTTTTTCAAGATTTCTATTACGCCTTACAGAATATTTCAATAAACTTTTAACGGCCTTCCAAATTAGATTGAAGCGTTATATATTGCAGAATCAAGCAAAGTTTCTATAACCTCGGAGGTTTGCATATCTTTAATTTACCTTTTTCATAAATTTTTATGCGTCATAGAAGCACCACATTTTTCCTCTTAAGTTTCGTAATCATTCAAACTTCTCTTGGCCAAGTAAAACTTTATTCACCAATAGATGTAATGAAAGCCCTAAATATCTCTTACTCTATTATGCAAGGGCCAGAGCTGTATGGGTCTTCCTATTTGAAGTTAGTGGAATTAGAGTCGGATGATATAACTATTAACGAAGCAAATCCGGAGGATTTGGCAATAGACAATTTGAGGCTAACGCCTGAAACAGGTACTTCTACCGTCTGTTGGCAGCAACTCTATAGAGGAGTAAAGTGGACTAACTTGATACTTACAAAGGGCGAATCTGTCGATATGGATCCGGTGAGTAAACAAAGAATTTTTGCTGAAGCTAAATTTCTTCGCGCATTTTATAATTGGCATATCATGAATCTTTTCGGAGGCGCGCCACTGTTTAAATCTTATCCTCAAGATAGCACGGGTTTTATTATTCCTAAGAGCTCTGAAATTGAGATGTACGAACATATTGTTTCTGACCTGAAAGATGCAGAAGCAGTGTTACCTGAAGCTTACGACATAATGAATAAAGGGAGAGCAACTAAATATGCTGCGAAAGCACTACTTGGAAAAGCTTACCTGTTTAACCAAGAATGGAGCAGGGCTAAAGAGAAGTTTGCCGAAATTATAAATTCAAAAATGTATCAACTATGTACCAATTATCGAGAGAATTTCGACGTAAAATCAGAAAACAATTCTGAGTCGATTTTTGAAATACAATATAAGAGCCAATTAAACACAAATATGGCAGGAGTTTTTTATTCGGCCGGAGCAAATTCAGGGGAGGGTTCGTTTAGAAACGTGAATTGGGGAATGAAGGCTCCTGAAGTGGGAGCAAGCTGGGGGCAGTTGATTGTAACCAAAGACTTGGTGAATGAATTTGAGCCTAATGACCCGCGATTGGCTGAAACTTTATTTCTTGTCGGTGACACCGCTATTACATTTGACCCAAAATATAGTGCAACTACTCCAAAAATATACTCTCAAAGCTTTTTTAGGAACGTCAAGGCTGGACAGTCTGGTCCGACAGGCCGTTATTTCCATGTAAAGAAAGGTAATCCTGGTGGAGAAAGGTTTGGTGATAGTCCTAACAACTGGCGTCTGATAAGATTTGCGGATGTAATCCTGATGTACGCAGAAGCGCTCGCTGAATCAGGCGATCTTGGAAATGCAGTTATTCAATTGAATCTTATAAGGAAAAGAGCGAGAGGTGGAAACCAAAGTCTACTGCCGGATTTTCCATACGTAACAAAATATGGTGGCAATGTAATCCCGGGTGCAACTGAACCTTCTTTTCTTGGAAAGTTTGTCAGTCTAGAAAAAAATTTATTTGATTTTAGAAAAGCGCTCGTTCATGAACGACGGGTGGAACTTGCTATAGAAGCAGTCAGATATCTAGATCTCAAACGTTGGTCTAGAATTCAAGATCATCCTGGAAGTGCCATAGCAATTTTCGCCGAAAAATCTCTACCGGCGTCATTGGACGAAGATAAAAAACTTTATTCAACAGGAAAACGCGGGCTGCAGCCTATACCGCGAGAAATTATTATGGGAGGAAATGATATGATCACTCAAAACCCAGGATATTAATTATGAAAAAGTATTTATCTATTATCTCAATACCTATCTTCCTCGTGCAGGGCATAAGCTTTGGGCAATGGAAACATGAGCTTGATATAACTACACCCGTATATGATGTTGGCTTAAGCATTGATACCTATGTAGCATCTACCGACGGAGGGTGTTGGTCGACGTTTCCGTCGGGCGAAAAATTGGATTGGACGCCACGGCCGAATTTCAATACTTATTCTACTAACTTATATGGCATTAATTCCACGACTAAAAATGCATGGGGCGGCCATGTAAAAGATAGCTACTTCAATGAATTGCCTATGTTGAGCGAGCTGTCAAGCCTGGTCGGTGCTTTTGGTAAAGATAATTTTTACATTGGAGGAGTTTATGGTCCTGCAATAAATAGCGAAGCCTACGCTGGCATTCATCTTACAAACACTAAAAATCTAGCATTTATTAGTACTACAAGTGTTCTAACGCACAATACAAAGCAATACTGCACATCAGAAAAAGGGCTTTACCTTTTCGATTACCAGGATTCTTCCTGGTCTAATACAGGCAACTTAGGGCTTACTGATTTATATCTTTCCACTGCGATAAGCTACAGTGGCAGAATATATGGGGCAACACGAGATGGTATCTGGGTGAGCAATGATAATGGCGGAAATTGGACCTACTCTTCCACTGGAATGCCTCAAAAGACATTTGTATATTGCTTTACTTCGACTGGAAACTTACTTATTGCAGGAACGTCAAAAGGCCTATTTGGAAGTTTAGATGGTGGGAAAACTTGGAATAATATCACGAATGGATTGAGAAGTAATTTTATCTATTCAATGGCTATTAATTATTCAGGAACCAGACTACATGTAGGTACCGGTAGCGACGGAGTTTGGTCTCTTTCTTTAGCTGATATTCGAAATATTTTGGCAACCGAAAACTCTCTCGCCGCCGAGAACATTGAATTGTATCCTAATCCAACCTCAGGGAATTTTATCGTCGACCTGAGTGAAAACACCGAGGTGGTTACTTGCACCATTAGAGATGTTTCAGGCAAAGTCATCTATCAAAAAATTATATCAGACCATGCCTCTATAACTTTAGAAAATAGCCAGAAAGGAATGTTCTTCGTGGAGCTAAAGTCAGATGATTATTGCTTCAATAAAAAACTCATAATAGAATAGCCAAGCAGCTATTTAACCGAGGATTCATCATCGTACTTTCACAAACCCATAAAGAAATTTAACCTTATCTACCATATAAGCCTTTGCTTGGCCTCACGCTTGATGGTATTACCAATTAATGAATGAAGAAGAAATCAGCGGTCAATCTATTATTCTACGACCGCTCCATAAGGGTTTTACCTACCAGTGACAAATCCAACAATACACCCTACTTCGTTCTTTATAAGAAATTCAGTTAATCAATAAACATTACCCTAATGACAATCAAAAGAATTTATTATTCATTACTAATGTCATTAATCATGTTCAGTTGTGAAACCAAGCAGCCTCAAGAAAAAGCCCAGAAAGAACCCATGATGCTACCTGCAGTGAATGCGCCGGAAATAAATACAAAGTTTGGATGGTTAAATTCTGACACGAGCTATTCCATCAAAGACTTCAAAGGAAAGATTGTATTGCTCGATTTCTGGACGTTCGGTTGCATCAATTGTCAGCATATCTTGCCCGACCTGAAAAGATTGGAGCAGGAGTATGCACAGGAGTTGGTAGTGATAGGAATACATTCGGCAAAATTTGGAAGTGAGAAAAGCAGCGATAAAATAAAAAAAGCAATTGAGAAATTTAAAGTTACTCACCCTGTCGTAAACGATGCAGACTTCACAGTTTGGAATAGCTATGCTGTCAATGCCTGGCCAACATTTGTCCTGATCAATCCGGATGGAAAAGTAGTTGCGCAGAAATCCGGCGAGGGTTTCTATGCTCCAATAAAACAAGCCATTGATGGCTTAAAACAAGCCTACGGAGATAAGATAAGTACCAAGGTTTTTGATTTTGGCAAACGGGAACAAATTGCAGGCCCTCTCCTATTTCCGTCAAAAATTATCACAGATTCCAAAGGACATTTCTACGTCAGTGATAGCGGCCATAATAGAATTTTGGTTTTAGATGAGAATGGGAAGGTCATTGAAATTATAGGCCAAGGCTCAGAGGGAAACTCGAACGGTAGCTTCGCTGACGCATCATTCAACGAACCACACGGTATGGCCTTGAATGAATCTAAATTGTATATCGCCGATTCAAAGAACAACCTTATTCGTATTGCTGATTTAACTACTAAGACTGTAGCCACAGCGGCAGGGTCAGGAAAGAAAGGATATTATTACTTTGAAAGTAAATTAAATGAAAACGTCGACCCAAACAGTCCATGGGATTTGACAATTGCTAACAATACACTTTACATTGCGGACGCTGGAAATCATCAAATATTAAAAATGGACTTAGCGACCAATGCTGTTTTTCGTTTAGCTGGCACTGGTAGGGAAGCCCTTGCCGACGGAACATTTAGAGAAAGTGCTTTCAACCAGCCAAGCGGAATTTGTGTATCAGACAATTTTCTTTATGTCGCAGATCCTGAAGCAAGTGCAGTCAGGAGATTAGACCTAAAAAATAATAGGGTAGAAACCCTGGTTGGCAAAGGTCTGTTTGACTTTGGGGACAAAGATGGCAAGGCGGGCGACGCTCTACTACAGCATTGTGTTGGCATAGAGGTACAAGGCGATAAGCTTTTTATTGCTGATACCTACAATGGCAAAATAAAACAACTGGATTTGGGAAAGCTTGAGGTCACGACATTTGCTACTGGATTCAATGAACCTAACGATGTTTTAGTTTCTGGAGACCAACTTTGGATTACAGATACGAACAATCATCAGCTTATTAAACTAAACCTTGCAACCGGTAAAAAACAGGTGGTAAATCTTACGGGAATTTAAAGATGTCTTAACTTGGTTATTGTGATTTCTTGATGCCCTCGATCAAGTATCGAATATTCGCTAACAATCACAGTTACCATAACACAGATACAACACACTCCACTAAAAAGTCCACCCTGCGGGTAACGTTTTGCTGATATTTTGAAATATATAGGCAACCTACGTACTCGGCTAAATGCTATTCCATTGTCTAAAAACTCTATTTCTAAGGCTCGTTGAAAAATGAGCTCCCCATAAGCATTGGCTAGTGCAGTTGGACTGTCATTGGACAGCCAATTATCTTGGAAGTTAAATCAGAATATTTGTACTTTTCATTTATCATAGTAAACCATTCATTTACCCAAAAGTAAAGGTAATGATCAGCAGCAATGATAAAAATTAGTACATAGTATCACAGCGATCAATAAATGAGTTAAATCAAAAGTCAACATCTTTTATCATAGTCATCATTCGATCAGCATTAGTCAAAGGGTAAGACATTACCTTTGCACGCCACCCAAAGTCATCTTCCCAGGCCCCTTATCATCGATCGAAACATAAACCAACCTACTTTCGTGAGGTTTCAGATCGACCGAAAGATTCGTTTTACTACCAAGACTCTGCACCTGTGACTCGTCCCAGTCAAAGCAGAAAGCATTATTAATACCTATCAGTTCCTTAAGGTTGTAGGTCTCTGTTACCTTCTCGTCTTGACGGTTAAGGAATAATATTGCCCAAGATTTTTGATTAGGATATTTCCTCACTAACACTTCACTCTTAGTGACGGAAGTAAGCGATGGGATATTACTTGTGAGTTTCTGTTCAGTTGGTTCTAAAAATCGAAATAGTTCTGTCCTTTCCTTAGGTATGTCATGGAAAAGATCTGAGGTGTTAATTACTCCTCCTAGCATTCCTATCCACAAAGCTATTGATTTGGTTTCTGCGTCACTCAAGTCACTGTATCTCTTCCTCAAAATCATAGCATCCGCATCGTTCTGCCACCAAACGTTATTTATGTGCTGGTTGCCTCTAGATTCATCAAACATATTGGTTGCACCTTGCCATTTAGGACTGATGTCTGCCGCAACACGCATAGCATCAACATACCCAAGCATCGGCTCAAATGGTGCGATGCAGCCTAGCCAAAACGACTCCGGGCCAATCTCCTGCCTGATCATATCGAAGAATTCTCTCTGGTATTCAATGGAAGTTTTACCGGGGGTATGTCGTTTGACATTATTAGAACTCTCTGCTCCATAAAGCATAAAGTCTGTTTTGAAAAAAGTAAATCCCATTTTCTTAAAGGTTCGAAATACATTTCTTAAATGCTCCATCACTTCGGGGTTGCTTGTGTCTAAAGTATAGATTTCCTCATCCATGGCTCCCCACAGTCTTTCTTCGCCATAATAAGTCATGTTGACAATCGGTGATCCATCTAATTGGCGAAGTATCCAATTAGGATGTTCCAAATAAAGCTTGCTCTTATTACCCACCATATAGGGTCCTATCCAAATTCCAGCCTTGTAATTATTTGCCAAAATTTCTTTCGCGGAGCCTTCTATCCCTTTTGGAAATTTATGACTTGCCTCCAACCAATCCCCCGCGTGAGGGAAATAACCTGCATCGATTTGTATCGTTTGTATCTTTACAGGTGGAGTTACTGTTTTAAAACCTTTAAGGTAATCCGAAAGCATTCCTTCTGTTAAATGATAAAAGGCATAGTACCATGAACACCAATGATAAGACTGCGGCTTTTCCGTCTTTACTCCCATGACCTTTGCTATGGCACCAGCTTCATTTCTCATGCCGTCATAGGCCGACGTATTTTCGGAAAAATAAAAGGACGGAAGATTGTTAAATGAAACATTTTCCGTGATTACAACTACGTCAAGTAACTTTCTACCTCCGTTCAAAATCATAGGAGATAAATTTATGTAGGACATATATTTTCTAAAATCCCTAGTTGAGATGACCATAGTATAACCACTATCAGGAATTAGCCCGGTAACTCCCGCACAACTGCTATTGTCATTATTCTTGCTTGGCCAATCTTTTACTCCCCCAAAACCCATGATTTGGCTATTAGTCTTATAAACTTTATTGGCCCCCGTTACTTCGGCATCTCGCAATACGCTAACAAAATTCGAAACACGTTGCTGACCGTTTACCTTTACATCTATCTTGAGCGCCTGTCCTTCATATCCAAATCTCAATTCTATGCTACCTTCTATAAGGGTGTATTGTATGGTCTTAACGCCCACTTTATCAACCACTTTAATACCAATTGGCTTTAACAGCTTGTTATCTAAGGCTGGATAGCAATTGTTAATCTTGACTGTCGTTCCGATAATATCGAAGGTACCGTCCTTTCTTATTACAGTTCTTATAGATTGGGCATTTACTGAAAACCCTTGAAGCATTAAATACAGGCAAAGACAGAGAAGTTTAATGTTGATATGCATTTTATAAATTTTGAAATAAAGTTAATTTTAGAGAAGACAAGACTATAATTAAGGCAAATTCTAATAACGGTTATTTAATTATATTTTATTTTGCGTCCATATACTCATTTGCTAAAAGCAAAAAGACACTTACTGTCCAAGTATACCCAGTGTCGCGTAAAGGACTGCCCGTCTTAGCATCAAAATTTTCGGCAAACCCATTTTTATTACAAAGGTCGCAATATTTTAGAGCGATACTTTTTGCTAACTCATGCTCACCCATAGATCTAAGTCCATCTACTATCAAATAGGTGGTAGGCGCCCATATTGGTCCCCTCCAATATCCATCAGGTTCGTAGAAGGTGCTGGCTGGACTCTCACTTGCTAGGCCATGCTCTGTGAGATTCCCTCTAGAGGATTGTAAATCCGCAAGCATAATTGTTCGAATGTCCTTTGGCAAACGGCTTCCTAACACTAACGGCAGAAAGCGCATTAGGGATAAGTTTTCCTTATCCACAGCCTTATCTATAGTTCTTTTTGCTACGAATCGTTTCCCGTCCCAGAAATAGCTGATCATATCTTTAATCAGCTTTTGAGATTTTGACTTCCAAGCTGCTGCCTCTTTGGGCTTTCCTAGCTTCTGCGCTAAGTTGGATAGGCTTTCCATTTGAAGGGCCAGAAAGGCCATCAAGTCCGCACTCTCTATTGCGTAACCCAGGTCAAAAGGAGTAGCATTGTCCCATCCAGAGTCATTGCCAAAATTATATTGAGGAAACCCATTCTGATCGTGGTCCATATAAGTAAACCAGAATTGAGTCCATTTCTCTAACGAAGTGTAGCATTCCAGCAATTGCGGTTTAGATAACTGCACACCTTTAGCCTGTAATTTATCTAATGCCCAACCATGTATGGGAGGCTTCACATAACTAAAGGCTATTTTCCCGTCAAGCATCAAATCTGGAATAGCACCAGTCTGGTCAATAAAATCAAATGGGATATAATATTGGTCATAAGCAAGTTCCTTATTCTTAGCCGATGCGAGTGCATTGAAGCAGTGGTCCCAACTCCACAAGGCACGCATATTTACCTTTGACATAAGCATCGTATTGCGCTTCAAGAGCCATGACGGTTGAACGACACTGGACCAGTTCAGATAAGCGCCCACCGACCTTAGCTGGCTATACTGCGGCGCTACTTGGGGAGTCTCTCCCAAGAACCTGGTGAATGAAACTTTATTAGCCTCAACACAAGAGTCGAAAGTGTCATACTTGGTTGGCACTTTAAAACCCATAAGATATTGACTTATGGCCATCTCAACCAATCCATTTCTTTTTGGGATTGTCACGATAGTTAAATGTGGCCTTTCGCTATATTTATTTGTTTGCGCTTTTACACCGTCAGCTTTCATATCACCAGACAAATTTTTCACATAATAATTGGCGTGGTCCCCATACCGGAAGTGGAGCGAATTCTCGTCTATTGGAATGTAAAAACGATTCCAATCATAAGTTGATTCAGTAAGTCTTATGGAAGTATTTTGCGCTCTTAGCCTTAGGATATTTGTCCCTTCAAAGGCAAATTCTACCAATTCATTGTTTGCTCCTTTTAGGCTAAGTTTATGAGGCGTAAACTCCACTTGATACGGAACGGGAGTAGTATCATTTAATAACTCTATTTTGAAAATTCCACTCCAAGACCATAGTCTGCCTCCAGAAACATCAGTAATGTAAAGGCCTTCTCTTTTTTTATCCTTAGACTGAGAAATAGCCATGGTTGATCCAAAGGTGCTAAAGACATGTTCATTTAAATTAAGCTTGCCCTTTTGGGAATAACACGGAATGGCCAAAAAAATAAGTGCTATACCAGCGGAAATTGCAGGTGTCCAGAACCTATTTATCCGCGCCAAGAGGTGGATTAATGTCTTACCTAAATTTGTACAATTTTTAAATTCTATGTTCACGATGTGCCTTTGGGGAAGAAGTATACAAATATAATTAAATTTTTATCGTTAACAATTACATTTAAGGCATAAAATACTCACTTTTAATGCATTACGAACTTATGTATTACCATCCAGTCGCTGATTAAATATTGCAACAGTTTGGATAAATAATTATTTATTAGCTATTTAAAAGAATTAAAAAATGACTATAAAATACTACTTAAAAGCAGATAAAAATAGTGCGAAGGTTGGATCAGGGGTGCCAATAGCAAAAATGCTACTAGCTGTTATCTACTTTTTGTTTCTTTCACAGATACCACTATACGCTGGAAATTTCAAAAATATCGAAATTTTAATTGAAGAAAATAAGGAGTATACAATCAGAGATCTTCTAAAAGAAGCAACAACGCAGTTTGTACCTTTCAACAAGGGGAATATCATTCAAAACAAAAAATCGTTTTGGGCCAGGTTTGTATATGAAAAAGGAGATCCACAAAAGGTATATTATCTAACATACCCCTACATACTAAATAGGAAATTAGATCTTTACTTCTTTGTAGGAGACAGTTTGCACCATTATCACACTGGTGTCGCTATGGAATTTGGGAAGCGTAACTTTTACTTGCCCTCTTTGACACTGGAACTTCCGACTTCTAATATACCCACTGTTTGTTGGTTACATTTTCAGGGTCATGATAATTTTCCATTCTTTTTCTCTGAGGCAGAAAGCAAATCTGTTATCAGAGATGAAATTTACGTGTCCAATATTGAGTTTTTTTTAATAGGGCTCAGCTTCTTAGCCGGTGTCTTTAGCTTGATATTTTTATTTTTTCTGAAGGATAGACTTTACCTCTACTACAGCCTGTTTTCTTTCATGCTTATCATTTCCAGGCTTACTTTGAGCGGATATATTTTTAATTACATCGCCCCTATTTATCAATTTCAAACCCTAAAGTCAATATTGAATTTGTATGCGATAAGCTATCTAGGGATAAACTTAGCATTGGTATTCTATTTCCACGAGTTCCTACGAATCTACAATAGCTCAAGATGGTACACCCTAACGGTTTATGGGTGGGTCTTGATCCGAGTAATCTTTTTAATCATACATTTATATTCCGAAAACCCGATCATCACGGCAATAGTCGACAACCGTTTTCTGGATTTATTTATTCAAATATTCTTATTGGGTTCTATCTTCAAAACTCCTAAGAAGGACCTTAGGTCTACGGTCCTTGCAGCTTGTAGCCTTGTCATATTAATTGTTGGAAATTTAATAATCATATCGCCTGACCTATTGCCAATTATAAATGGAAGGGGCTACTATTTTTTCTTAAACCTTGCGGGGGTAGAAGTCTTTGTTTTCGCTGTTACTATGGCATACCGTCATTTTTACTTGAAAAAAGAACATGACATGGCCCTATTAAAAATGGTACAAAATCTAAAAGAAAGTGAGCAGCTTAAGGATAATCTTAATAAGGAATTGGAGATAAAAGTAAATGAGAGAACTAAACAGATCCAAGAAAACAATCAACAGATTAAAGAAATGTATGAACTTTTAAAAACCCATAACATAGCGCTCAAATCTGAAGTAAACGACGCCAATGAAGCTAGGGTTTTTCAAAAGATTATGAATTTTCAAGATTTTCAAAGGATCTTCCCTGACGAAAATGCCTGCTACCGTTATCTCGCGAATCTAAAATGGAAGAAGAATGAGAAGCTCCAATGTAAAAAATGCGGCTACGAAGTAAACCCAAATTATCAGACCTTCGTCCTAAGGTGTGGAAAATGCGGCTATTTAGAATCTGTCACAAGTGGGACACTATTTCAAAGGCTGCGTTTTCCTATCTTAAAATGCTTTTATATTACCTACCGCACTAGTAATAAAAATGACTCTACCACGATTGCTGAATTGGCTGAAGAACTAGAAATACGACCGGCCACCTTATGGACTTTTAGGCAAAAGGTGATTGCACTAAGAGACGCATTTACAGGCAAAAAGAAGCATAAAGATGGGTGGACCCATTTGATTGAAAATTCTATCAGTAAAGGGAAGCAAGAGTAGTTGAGGAGTTGAAGTCATGTTTTAAATTCCATAGAAGAAAAACACCGATGCTATCAATAATATAAGAAGGTGAATGGTCAAGGAATACCTGTTGCTTTTATCACCTTTGGCAATAAGTAAAAAATTATAAAGTACCATACCAGTTGAAATAAACGGAACAAGAAAGATTAATAATATTCCTCCAGGAGCACAGGGGCCGCTCGGGGCCGATATGCTCGCAGCCGCTATGATCGCAATGGTTGCCAGATAAAAACAAACGGTCTTTAGAATATTTCTACGAACTTCCGTCATAATAAGAACACCAAAGTAGGATTATAGAATTTAAATTAAAAACTTTCTGCAGGGATAACGAAAAAAGGCTAATAAGAAATATAAACTTCCTGCTACGAATCACCTATCGAGATTTGGTTTATTAGCTAATTGGAATACCAAGATTAGAATCGACAATTATACAAACTAAAAATTTTGTTTTACCCAGATAAACAGTAAAATAATTACCAGTAATGTAAAGATGTTGATCAACGGTCATAAAAATAAACAGCCTGCTCACATTAATGAGCAGGCTGTCTTATAACAATCAAGAAAGATTAATCAACCAACACAGTAGAATTAAATTTCTTATCTCCTTCAACAGTCAATATATATAACCCTTTATCCAGCCCATCTAGGCTCAATACTTCTGTACCACCCGTCACGTTTAACAATGCCTTAGTTATTACTGTCCTACCAAGCAAGTCAGATATACGGACTTTACTGTAAGATCCTGAAGGAAGGCTGATATTGAGCGTGCCATGCGCAGGATTTGGATATAAAACCATCTTGCCTGTTGCTTCGGCTTCCTCTTTTTGTACTGTACCCGAAATAATTTCCTTCTTACTAACAGCAGTAACAATGGATGCTGGAGGCAACACCACTGTGCCGTTAGTTGTAGAATCTACAAGTTCAGCATTTTGTCCATCGGCACTTCGATAAAGATACATTTTGGTAGTTCCTAGCCCATTTATTTTTGTCGTAATAGTCGCCGTTGTAGAATTATTTATCATCACTACTGCTGTTGAGTTATCAGGATCCGCATTCTGGAACGCGCTTACCAATATATTTGCGTCACTGGTAGAAGCATCAACCCTTACAGCACCTGGTCTCACAAATTTGTAATATTGCTTTGATGCATACATTAGAGGTGAGTTGCCAGTTTTCTCTCCATTCAACAAGCCATACTCGGAGTTTTCACCTGATTCTACTGACCAATAGACCCACATACTTATATTACCAAATACCAATGCACGGTGTATCGTAGCGGCTAGCCTTAAAGCATTATCCCAATCTTGAAAATAACCCGATGTCTCGGTTTGAGCTGTTCTGATTCCAGAACCCCCGTTTCCCGTATGACCCGCTGGAAGGGCGCCGGCTATAGCAGGAAATCTTCTCGCTGATGTCAAAATATTACCCCAATCACCAGAGCTTGCGCTGCCTTGTGCAGTGCCCGTCGCATCATAATTATGGATAGCATAAATGTTAAAATAGTTTTTTGCTTCTGCATCATTAAAGATAGCATCCACATAACTAGAATAATCAGCTTGAGCAGGAAGGTTCTCTGGCCCGAATAACAAAGTTTTGATACCTTCTTTTTTAAATCTTCTGCCTACTGCTTTTACGATATTGACATATTCTTCAGGCGTATACTTCGCAGAATTATAAGGTTCGTTGAATTGTAGTTCGTTCTGAAGACTGATCGCGAAAATATCAATACCAGTTTCCTGTTTCATTATTTTAATATAGGCAACAATATATTCTGCAAACTCCGCTGTAAAATTCGAATCTAATCTATTGTCTTCGAAAAAATTTTGAATTGCACTGTTAGACAGATTTCTCTTCATGTATGCAGGCGGAGTCCAAAGTGTAGTGATAAATTTTCTAACACCTAAATTATACTGCTCTATAAACTTCTTTACAGGAAGTGCATTTACATTATAACCCGCAGGGTTTATTACATTCGGGTCATCATTGTCATTCACTATTTCAAAATCTGGAGGCAGCTCGCTTCTGACAAGAGAAACGCCAAGATTGTTTACCGCTGTAGCTAAAACACGCTGATACTTATCTCCAAATCCACCATCCCCTTCATTTCCAGCTGTGAATGCTCCAAACCCATCTATGGTTTGATGTTTTGTTCCAGGAGTGATATTTATTGCTGTTGCTGATCCCGTATTTGGCGTTATTACGTTAACGGCAAACGTTTTTACAGTTGAAGTAGATCCACTCGCTGATGCTGTAACTGTGATGGTCGAAGATCCTGTTTGACCAGCCGTTACATTATATGTCAGCATTGCTTCTCCATTTACCACCGAGCTTAGTGTAGGTGTGCCTACAAGTGCAGTATTGCTGCTTGTAACTTGTAAACTTATCGGGTTCTTATTCGCCAAAGATCCATCTGCAAGCCCTGAGATCTTGATTGTTTGGGTGCCAGCATTTACGTTTACAGACCTTGATCCGATGGGGTCAATTTTTACAATAGGTGCTACTGCTGCAGGAGCATTGTCTGCCTTGTCGCCTATCTTCAATGCAGTGATTGTTATTGTACCATTGTATGCCATCAGCCCCTGCGTATTCATCAACACAGTTGCAACCTTTGTAAAATCAAAGTCTTTTTCAGACGGTGTTTGATTAAAATTAAAGACAAGCGTAGTCGCATTGACACCCACGTTTTGCGCGGGTAATAGACCATATCGTTTGCCATAGACATCGAAAATGTCAAATGTGATTCTAACCGCAGGATTTGCGCTGATGGTCACGCTTAAATATTTATTGTTGCTTAAATCAAACAACCTTCTTGGGCTGAACCATGTACCACAAAATGTCTGTGGTACGCTATTAGGCTTATTTTGCTTTATAACCGCAGAGGTACCATTTAGTGTCAATGTTTGAATCGCTGTGCCTTGTCCTTCTATATACCATTTACCTGGGTATAAATCCAAGTTTGATTGCCATTCCGGGCGGTTCGGTTTTTGATTGGCATCCGTTTCTGTATAATAATCTCCTCCATATATTGTTGATGCTGAAAAATCCTCTACATAGCCAGTATATTGTGGGTCTATCCCTCCTATAGTAAAGGTAATTTGCTTACTTGTATTGCCATTACTGTTGGCAGGTGCTCCAGTATTTGTAACGGTCACAGTGATAGTGCTCGTACCTTTACCCGTAACATTGTAGCTCAGTACTGCTTTCTTGGAGCCTGCTACATAATTTATGGTAGGGTTGGCTAA
>DASVUU010000919.1:0-7467 GCA_036386935.1 Cytophagaceae bacterium
CAAGCCGGTATTGGACCTCAAAACAAGCAGAAATCAAAGAACTGATAGAAACTGGCATTAAGCTTTCTTCCATCTATCAAGAGTATAAGGATGTTTTTTTCTCGGAAGCCTGGCAATTGGATGTGCTAGAAATAAGGCAGAACCTATTAGAGTATGGCGACAAGTGGTACAAGTTCATCATAGGCGCATACGGTAGGAGCGTTAAGAAATTAGCGTCGGTTTCTAAAAATAAACTTCCAAAAGATGCCACATCGAAACTTAAATATGTCAATGACATTCTTGAAGCGCGTAGACTTGCCTCAACTATAAAAGATGCTGACAATTTAGCTATGGAGCTTTTCAGAATCAAGTGGGATAAGGTGAAATCTGATTGGAAAACGTTAGCTGCGATCGTTTCTTATTTAACTGAGGTACACCAAAAGATATCAAGCGGAGAATGTTCTGGAGGATTACTTGATTACCTCAGCAGAAATGAAAGCACCCAAGTATCGGCCGGTAATGCGACAACCTTAAGAGACCTTCTTGACAAGCAAGTATCAGCCGTCAAATCAGTAACAGAAAGAATAAGATTAAATGAAAACGTTAGATTTGGTAATTTAAATTTTATTTCAGTTCCCTTCGATCAACAGCTAACCTTATTAAATTATTGGATAGCGCGCTTTCCGGAAATACATCAGGTAATTGGATGGAATCACTTAGCAGAAACTGCGAGGCAAGAAGGGCTTGATAGTTTGATGGATGTCTCTATTAGCTGGGAAGGCGCCAAGGACTATTTAAAAACTGCCCTCCAAAAAACGTGGTATGAATATTTAATAGAACAAGCAATCACATCAAGCAACGCTTTGAGGAAATTTGAAAGGGCAAGTCATGAGGAAATTGTTGCGAAGTTTAGGAAGCTGGACCTTCTAAATCTGGATTACAATCGTGCTCGGGTAGCCCTAAAACATTGGGAAGGAGTTCCGCGACAGGAGGCTGGGGGACAAGTTAATATTTTGAAGGGCGAATTTAACAAGCGCTCACGGCACATGTCCATCCGTAAACTAGTTCAGGAGGCAGGAATGGCCATACAGGCGATCAAACCTGTATTTATGATGAGTCCCTTGTCCATTGCCAATTTTCTTCCGCCAGGCAATATAGAATTTGATCTGGTAATATTTGACGAGGCCAGCCAAGTGCGACCAGTAGAGGCATTGGGAGCGGTGCTACGCGGCAAACAGTTGGTGGTGGTAGGTGATTCAAAACAATTGCCTCCCACAAGTTTCTTCGATACCATGAATAAGGATATTGATGAAGAAGAAAATATTACTTCAGATGTACAAAGTATTTTAGGGATGTGCGACGGACAAGGCGCGCCCCAAAGAATGTTGCGCTGGCATTACCGCAGTAGGCATGAGTCTCTGATAAGTCTGTCAAACCACGAATTCTATGAAAGTAAGCTGGTGGTTTTTCCTAGTCCTGGTTCAAAATCTAGAATGGGTTTGGCATTCCATCATTTGCGAGACGCAATATACGACCGAGGCAAAACGCGTACTAATCCGAAAGAAGCAGAGGCAGTAGCAGACGCGGTCATTGAACATACATTGAAAAATCCTAAGCAGACGTTAGGCGTCGTAGCATTTAGCACTGCTCAGATGCAAGCGATTCAATTGGCTATAGAAATACGAAGAAGGCAACACCCTCAAACGGAAAGTTTTTTTAAGAGCCACACCCATGAGCCATTTTTTGTAAAGAACCTGGAGAATGTGCAAGGTGATGAGCGGGATGTGATTTTTATAAGTATCGGCTACGGTAGGATAGAGGACGGTAAAGTCCCTATGAGCTTTGGACCCTTAAATAATGAAGGGGGCGAACGAAGATTAAATGTATTGATTACAAGAGCGAAGCATCGTTGCGAAGTATTTACAAATATTACTTCTCAGGATATGGACACCAGCAAAAGCAATCGATTCGGTGTCCGAGCGCTTAAGAGTTTCCTCTACTTTGCGCAGCATGGTAAGTTTGATGTCACCGAGGAGGTTAAGATACCACTTACTACTCCTTTTGAAGATGTAGTTTGCCAGCAATTAGAAAAGCAGGGATATACCGTTAGAAAGCAAGTAGGATCGGCTGGCTTTTACATTGACTTAGCAGTGGTTGATATAGACCATCCAGGAAGGTATGTGCTAGGTATTTCTTGTGATGGAGAGACTTATGCGGCTGCCAAATCTGCCCGCGACCGAGATCGCCTCAGAAGACAAGTGCTTGAAGGAATGGGCTGGAAGATACATCAGGCTTGGGGTCCGATTGGTTCCGCAATCCTGAAAGAGAACTAGCACGATTGGTAGAAGCCATTGAAAATGCTAAACAGATCGTTGCAATTGATGACATCGAAGAGGAGGAATTGCAAAAAGAAAGCACCTCGCTTTTACGCGAAAATGTGGAGGAAGTGAGCGTGCTTTTACCGGCGTATAAGTTTGCAGAACTACCCACTGAGATTGCTAACCAGGCATTACATCTACATCCCATAGGCAAGCTTTCAGGCTGGATCGAAGAAGTGGTGAAGGTAGAAAGCCCAGTCCATTTTGAAGAAGCAGCACGAAGAATTTTAAAAGCTGCCGGTCTCGCTCAGTTAGGTGGAAGGATTCGAGAAATCTTAATTCAAGCATCCAAACACGCGGAACAAAACGGTCGAATCAAAATAAAAGGTGAGTTTCTATGGCACCACGCTATGGAAGTTCCGGCCATACGTGAGAGAAGCAATCTACCGTCAGGTTCTAAGAAGCTACAATACATTTCTCCGGAAGAGATGTGCTTGGCGGTTAAAAAAGTGGTGGAAAATTCTATAGCTATTCAAGCTGACGCGGTGGTGCCGCTCGTGGCAAGAATGTTTGGGTTTGCTAGGGCTACAGAGGAGATGAAGAAAGAAATAATGAAAGCCCTGGAGTTGAGTGTAGGAGAGGGGATGGTGGTGCGGGATGGGGGATTGTTGAAACAAAATTAAAAGAACGACGCAATTTTAACGGAAAGAATCTTGAGATCAAACATCCGACAAGGGTGATCGGCCCCATCAAGAACAGCTTCTACGTCCGAAGCCTATAAGCATTGACTACAGACTTGTATCCTGAAAGGGTATTTAAGTTTCTCGAAAATAGGTCAGCAGAGCGATTTTGGATGGCCGCCAAGGCGCGCGATACCCATCCAGAGATCCATTCCTTGTCTATCAGCAATACCAGCAACTATCGATGCTGGAAAAGGGACAATCTCTCCGATGAGCTTTTTTGGATATTGAGTGGCTTCACCATTTGGGAGAACTTTCAAAATAAATTAGAAAGAGAAATGACAACTTACCTACACACACTGCAGGTTCCGCCATTTGTATGGCAATTTTTGCACGCAGAACAATTTTTACATGCATTACATGTTCCACTGGCACCAGCGCAGGTCGCGCAATTAATCGCAGTTACAAAACTTCTATTACATGAAGAAATAAAGACCGTGAAAACTGAAAATAAAATGATGGCTTTGAAAAGATGCATAGGGAAGCGGTTTGAGAGGTGGGAGTATGACTACCTCTCTATACGTCTAACCTGTAAATCTGTTGTTATTAACTACTTATATTGGTTTTTATCATCGAACGCGTTATTTCAATATTATTCATCCAATCAGACCGACTCAACTTTACGAAACTCAATTGATTCGATTTAACCTATTGTAAATGTGAATGCTATCCTGTAGATTTGGATAGCTCAACCGCAGTTTAATTTTTGTCATTACTCTCCTTTTTTCAACCGGAGTCATTATTAGTGATTTGAAGCTTTATGGTATTTATTAAGTCTACGAAGGCGTGCGTCGTCTTTGGTAATGTTGCGTTTCTTGATTTGTTGGGTTTGCCAGACCTTTTATTGTAGCAGGCGGGAGCTGTGTCTGCTTATGGCAAGAATGTTTGGCTTTGGCCAGGGCTAAAGTGAAAAACGAGATTTCAAAAGCGGCAGATATAAGGGTCGCCGAGGGGATGTGGCGAGGAATAGTGATTATTTAAACAGAATCATTTAAACAATGAAACACGAAATTTTTAGACAATTAGGGTATATACAGCAAACTTTATCCCAGAATAAAAAGCCCATAGGAATTTTTCTAGCTGCCGGTTGCCCGCTTGCAGTAAGGGTAAACCATCGCAGTGACATAGAAACCCAGAAGGAGGAAAGTGATCCAATAATACAAGACGTTGCAGGACTAACACGTGTAATATTAGAAAGATTGAATAGTGGTAATTCGGGGGCACCAAGTAATTGTGATAGACTCGTATTGCAAATGTTACAAGACGGAGTTTTGGAGTCTAATATAGAGCTGATTCTTAGCCAAATCAGGGCGTTAAAGCAAGTAGTTGGCAAAGGAACCGTTAAGGAGTTTACCTCCGACGAGCTGGACTGTTTAGATAAAGGAATTTGCGAGATTATTTTTGATCAAGTGGATAAACCTTTACTCTCATTTGACACACCCTACCATCATTTAGCTTCATGGGCGCGAGCTTTAGAAAGAGACAAGCCCGTTAATATCTTTACAACCAATTATGATCTATTGATGGAACAAGCAATGGAAGATGAAGGTTGCCCATATTTTGATGGTTTTATAGGTGCCAGAAACGCCTTCTTTGATTTGCGTACAGTTGAAAATGAAAATTTACTAAATTCTGGATGGTCCAGGCTTTGGAAGATACATGGCTCTATAAATTGGCGGATCGATGAAAGAAAGAATGTAGTAAGAAGTGATCAAAAAGATAGTAAACAAAGCTATTTAATTTATCCATCACATTTAAAATACGATCAAAGCCGGAAGATGCCTTATCTAGCAATGTTAGATAGATTAAAAGCATTTATTTTAGCTCCATCTTCGGCGTTATTTATAGTGGGATATTCTTTCAGCGATGACCATATAAACGATGTCATTCTTCAGAGCCTACGAAGTAATGCAACCGCTATCGTTTATGCTTTTCTATATGGAAAATTAGAACAAACAAAATACAATAAAGCAATTCAATGCGCAAAGGCCACAAGCAATCTTAACGTAATAGCCTTTGATAAAGGTATTATCGGGAGAAAGACAGGTACATGGTTTCTTAAGGAGGCTGGTAAATCGTATGATATTCCAGGCAATATTGTCAAGCTATTTAAGGCCCAAGAAGAAGTGAACGGAGAGAATGTTGAAGTGGATAAAGTTGAGTTTCAGTTAGGAGACTTTGAGCTTTTTGGTAATTTTTTAAGAGACATTAGCGCAAATGAGATTACCGATGAAACATTCAATAAATAATCCAACATTGCTTGGCACAGTTCAGGACGTTAATGGAACAAGTGTGAGTGTAACGCTCAATAATAACCAATTGACAGGTCTAGCATTTGTTGATGGTCAAGGTTATCGGATAGGTCAAGTAGGCTCCTTTGTCAGAATACCAATAGGTTATGTTGACTTATTTGGAATCGTCTCACAGGTCGGTGCTAGTGCTATTCCCGAGAATATTGCAGAGAAAATGCCCTATGGTAATCGTTGGCTAAAAATTCAGTTGATAGGTGAAGGATATCGGAAAGGTAATTTTCAACGTGGTATTTCACAATATCCAACAATTGAAGATGAAGTTCATTTAGTTTCAGAGTTCGACTTGGCCAATATTTATGGGGAACATAAAAAGCAGAATCACTTAGTACGTATTGGTCATATCGCAGGTTCAGAATCGATAGATGCATTGATCGATATCAATAAGTTGGTTACTCGACATTCTGTAATTGTAGGCACTACTGGGTCAGGAAAGTCAACTACGGTTTCAAGTTTACTTAATTCCTTATCTGATTTAGAACGGTTTCCTTCAGCAAGAATTATCGTATTAGACCTTCATGGCGAATATGGAAAATCTCTAAGAGATAAAGCTAACGTTTATAAAGTTTCTCCTGAATTAGGTCTGGATTTTGAGAAGCAATTACACATACCCTATTGGGCTTTAAGTAGTGATGAGTTAATTGAAATTACGTTTGGGAATTTAGGTGAGAATCATAGATCTAGAAATATAATCACTGAGAAGATTACCCAACTTAAAGAGGCAGGTTTTGATAAGTTGAGTCAGGATAGTAAGGCAAACATATTAAGAGAACACATAAATTCTGACAGCCCAATACCATTTAGTCTTCACCTTTTATGGTATGAACTATATTGTAGAGAATTTGGAACATACTATTCAGGCAAAGGAAAATTACCTGATGAAGATAATTGGGCCTTTGAGTTAGACGGGAAGGGATTTCCTGTAAAGGGAGACCCTATGAAAGGAATTCCCCCTAAATTTAGAAAAGTAAAAGATATTAAAGAGGATGACGAAAAGATTAATTACCTACCCAACTCAATTGGTATTAGAGTTCAACTTGAAAATCTAGGAGCAAAATTAAGAATATCGAGATTTGACTTTTTATTTAAGCCTGGGCCATGGACGCCAGGCTTGGATGGTGAAGTGAATAAGGATTTAGATGAATTAATTAAAGATTGGATAGGAACAGAGAAACCAATTACTATACTTGACCTTTCAGGCGTTCCTCCAGGTATTATCAATAACATTGTTGGCATAGTGCTAAGAATCTTGTATGATGGCCTATTTTGGGCAAGAAATTTAAAAGAGGGTGGTAGGCTACGTCCTCTATTAGTTGTAATGGAAGAGGCACATACTTATCTAAATGATAATTTTAACGGACTTGCCTCAACCATTGTCCAACGCATAGTTAAGGAAGGTCGTAAATACGGAATTGGGGCTATGATTGTAAGCCAAAGACCTTCAGAAATTAATTCAACAATCCTCTCTCAATGCGGTACATTTTTCGCTATGCGTCTCTCCAATCATACTGATAGATCACATATTACTGGTGCCATAACGGACAATTTGGAGGGCTTAACTAATATGTTACCAATTTTAAGAACAGGCGAGGCTTTAATTTTAGGGGAAGCTGTAAAATTACCAATGAGAACTTCAATAGAAGCCCCTCCAAAAGACAGGCGTCCAGACAGTCAAGACCCCTTAGTATGTGATGAGGAATCGAACCCCGACGATTCTCCGACCCTGGGAGGATGGAGCATGGTACAAAATAAACCTCCAAAATATAAAGACTTTATATCCACCTGGCGAAAGCAAAATCCCGTAGTATCAAAGGAAATAAAAAAAGAAAATATGGAAAGTTTTGCAATACATGATTCTTCTACAATTAGCAGAGTGAGTTACGACCCCACAAGTCAAACTTTGGAAATTCAATTTCACAGAAGTGGTAACTATCAATATTTTGATGTTTCTGAACAAACTTGGTCAGACTTTAAGAATGCAAGCTCTTTCGGACAGTATTTCAATCTAAATATTAAAAACACACATCTTTTTGTCAAAGTTTAATGAAATACCCACCCTTAACCGTTTAGGCTAAGTATTTAAATGAAAAGTAGTGTCTGTGAATTGGGCTGCGAGGGCAA
>DASVUU010000920.1:0-15251 GCA_036386935.1 Cytophagaceae bacterium
GGAATGATGTTTAGCGTCGTGATCTTTTCTAATCTATTAGGTAAGCTCTTTAAAATATGGATCTGTAAAACTTTCTACAAAAACAGTAAATTATTTAGCAAGAAAAACAGGAGGCTGATAAAGATTTGGAGAAGCTATGGAATAAGGGGAGTTGCTTTCTTAACTCCAATTTTACTCAGTCCTATAGGGGGAACGCTCCTTGCTGCTTCATTTGGAGAGTCAAGAGGCAAAATATTTTTTTATATGCTCTTAAGTTCAATCTTTTGGTCCTTCATATTCACGTTTGGCCTTTTTGCTTTAAAGAATGGTCAGTTTATGGCTAGCCTTCATTAATCGAAAGTTTTATTATAGGAGCACTTGTTACTTCCCACTTGGAATTCTTTACATCACTCAGACTCGTAATTTTTTGAAGGTGTCTTACTTTTATAGTATATCTAAGCAGCTAGGGGGGAATTCTTAATGCTGGATAAGATCATCGCAACTAGCAAAAAAGAAGAGAATCGATAAAGGTTGTGAAACTGTAATGTAACTGGAATGGCAAGATATTGGCTTCTTTTGACTATCATTTTCAGTCGACCATTTTTTTCGTTTTGCGCGCACATCTCGCCTGTTTCTTACGTTGCAAGTGCATGATATTCAATGCTTAGATAATAGGATATCCTTTAAACCAATATTAAAGAGCGCTATATAAGCATTTTTCTGGTATATGTGCCTATTCTCAGATTGCCCTTTTGCTATTGACAAACTGAAGTTGTCCTTTCCACTTCCCTTTAATCTGTATATCTACTCAAATGATAATCGATGAGAGATTAGAAAAAACAATAAAAGTGGACGAAGTGGGCAAATATTTGATAAGTAAAGAGGTAATTCGTTGTAGCCTGTTACCTGTTGCATGCGATTCCCTTTTAAACCCAAGAATAAAACCTTGTTCATTAAATCTCAGTTATGAGTGCAAAGTTCAATCTTACGATCATTAAGGCTATCTATATTCAATCTAAATATGTTGACTCTTTTCTAATATAATATACTCCCTAAAAAAGGCTGTTAAGCTTTTCAAACAAACGCCTGCATTAAGCCGTTAATCTATATTGACGGTTTGAAAGATTAACATGAGTATTGATTAACAGTTAACAGTCTCCTTTATTTGTAACGTTCCACCATACTGCAAGGATATTTACTATAACGTTCTTGACCGTCTTAGAAATAGGGCTGCTATTTTATAACGTCCTGAACAATTGTATGTATTGTATCGTCTAAAATTTCACCTCAACCCCACTTCAAACGAAAAATATCTATAAAACTTTATATTTATCCTGCAAAATGTTCAACTTTAGAGCCTAACGTTGAGCATAATTTAGATATTGGAGTTTTTCCACTGATGTAAGTTTAAGCAGCAAAACAATTTTTTAGATACCTTTTTTAGGACGTATTTTGCAAAAATATCTTTTATGAAAGCGGCCTTGCAAATTTTTGTTATTTCATTTCTTGTAAGCGTTACAATACTTTTTGCCTATCACTTCTTGACAAGGGAGAAAATGGCTTATGTTAAAACAGGTGAAATACTTCAGAAATATCAAGGCATGATCGAGGCAAACAAGCAGTTTGCCTCAGAATTTACTATCGTCCAAGCGAATGTTGATACGCTGAAAAATAGATACGAGAGGATTAAATCTTCTGAATCCTCTGTTTCTAAAGATAAAAGAAGTGATTGGGCCTATCAGTTAGGTGTAGCTGAAAAAGAATTTTCGCAATACAATCAAACTGCACAACAGCAAATACAACAGAGACAACAACAACTTACGTTAGGTGTACTCAATAAAATTAATACTTTTATCCAAGAGTACGGAAAGAAAAATGGCTATAAAATTATTTTAGGCACAACGGAAGATGGCAGTATTCTCTATGCCTCTGACAAAGATGATCTTACCGCAGTCATTTTGGAGGAAATAAACAAAGCATACAAAAAATAAAAACTTTTATTTATAGCATACATTGAAATTATTTTTCAAGTCATCAATATATTTAGTTTGTGGGATTTTTGTTCACATACAATTTTCTTGCAGCAGCAAGTTAAGGGTGAACGACTTTATAGATGAGGTAAATAAGGACGAGGATTTTGTCAAAACTACAACAATCGGAAACATACAGGTAACAGTTGGCTATAAACCTGCAGAGTATATGGCCCTGAGTGAGATGAGAAGTAAGATTGAGGGTCAGACCTCAATAAGTGCCAAAGAGTTTAATGAAACTGTAAATGGTTTTAGACAATCTGCATACTTTTTATTAAAAATTGGAGCTACAGACAGTTCCGACGTCATGAAAATAGGCATAACCGACCGTGTATCTTATGCAAACAGATTGAATGATCTCACTTTTAACAGCGGGAACCATGCTTATTTTCTAACAAACGAAAACGATACAATAAGAGCTTCTATTTTTGATTTGCAACGATCATTTGGTTATTCCAACGATCTTTCCATTCTTTTTGCTTTTCCTCGAAGGCTTGTTGACGAGGAAAAGCTGGTAAGATTTGTTTATGAAGATGTATACTTTGGTAATGAAAAACCTATATTCATAGAATTTGAACCGAAGAAATTAACAAAAAAACTTCCTGAGATTATATTAAATAGCAACCCATGATTATTAGAAACCAATTTGTTCTACGGAGCATTGCGTCATTTTTACTATTAACTATTCTGATAGAGGTTTTTTTTCCAACTATCACTTATGCATTAACGGCAGGCCCGACAACACCGGAAGTATATGGGCATCAACCGGCAGATGCTACTGATAACGTTAGTTTAGTAACTGGCGACTTTAATTACACCATACCAATTACCTCCATCCCCGAGTATCCTATGGCTGTTGGCTATTCTGGTCAAGCCGGGATGGACCAGGAAGCTGGAATTTTTGGTTACGGAATTAACGGTTTCTCAGGAGCTATAGCAAGAAGTACCCAGGGAATGCCCGATGATTTGAATGCTGCCGGAAGAGTTTATGACTATGTGAATCAATATAATTGGAGTGCCTCTGTAGAAGGTACTATTTCGGCTGGTATAGCTAGTGCTGGTGCTGTCGGGCTAAGTGCTAACGCTTCGTTGTTGGTTGGTTATGATAACTACAAAGGTATGTTTGGTGCTGTAAGTGTTGGGTTGGGCTTGTCTGTAAAGATCCCTGGCATCTTGGTAAACCGTGGAGGACTAGGATTAGGTATAGGTGCGGGATTAAGTAGTGCGTATGGATGGTATGGAAATGCTGGAATTTCAGCCGGTAAATTCTCTTATGGTGTTGGTGGAAGCTTTTCTGAAAAGAAATTTTCGCAGGGCTTGATATTGTCATTGAGTGCATCAGATTTTACGAAAGCTAAAGATGACGAGTCTGGAGCCATGAATTTTGACTTGGGAAGCATGTTGACAAGCATGGGTAACTTGGGTGTCCAAAGTTTCAGCTCTCAAAGTCAAACGTCAGCAGGATTGCTGTCGCCGCTCCCATCTGTGGTGGCTACAACCAAAGGTTTTGGAGTTTCCTTGACTGTTCCAATAACTCCAAATATCAGCGTCACTGGGGCCTTCAATTCCTACAATTATGGAAACAAGAACGAAACCAAAAATGCTTATGGTTTCATGTATCTCAACAATTATGACAGATCAAATCGTGCAAACATAGCTGACTTTGCCTTGGAAGGTGAAAGTGCTTATAATCATATTGCTTTAAATAATCCATCATATTTACAGCGAGATTTTTTCGTTGTGAATTCGCAAGGTTTTGCGGGAAGTATGCAGCTTTATCAACAAGAGTATGGAGTGGTTTCTAGAAATTATGATCGATATCAAAACAGAGACTTAGGGTTGATGGGAATGAATACAGAACGGAAAGAAACCGAGCAATGGACGGGTGCAAATCGGGCTGTAATTAATAAACGACTTGATATCCTTAAGTTGTTGAAGAAAAAAGAGGAAGAGGACGACAAAGATTTTGACAATACCATTTTTGTTGAAGAGCCTTTGGTAAATATGAATACTCCAGAATATAGATTTGGGGCAGCAAAGTTTAAGATGCGAGGTGATCTGGCGGGTGAGTTCAATGCTTCTTCCGCTAATTCCACGGACTTTAAACCAAACTCTTACGAGATTAGGCACATATCTGGTACAGGAGGTGGTTCAAAGCTTTCTTTTTTAAAAGAAGAAAAGGAGATGCCGGTTTACTACGTAAAGCCAACCGACGAAACTTTGGACAAATATAATAATGCTAACAATGTAATGTCTGCGTCGTCAAACATCACACACTCCACACTAGGTCAAGTGGTCGACGCCTATTCTTCAACCATGCCAACTGATCCTTTGCTGTCAACTGACAATACAACAAAGAACAATTTTATAGAAAGCTTTTTGTGTCACAATACAAGATCTGGTTCTGCTACGAGCAAGATCCAGTCTGACTCTCTAGTAGGAGGCCAGATTTCAAATTTTAGTATTATACAACATTTGAAAAATAAGAGGGCTAACGGTAAGACCTCTATAAATGACGTAATTGCCGATATAAGGGTTAGAAACACCGACGGCCTCACTTATATTTATAATCTCCCGGCATTTGCTAAAACGACAAAAACTTTATTGCTTTCTGGGAAAGGTAAGAATGCACCAAAGTCAAATACTTCTGATTACTACAGCTTCGATCAAGGAGGTGAGAAAAATAGAAATAAGTCTACAGTAACGGAAGATTATGAATACCCATATGCCTGGATGTTAACAGCAATGGTAGGTGCAGATTACATCGACTTCGATGGTATTCCTGGTCCTAGTGAAGGCGACTTGGGATACTGGGTAAAGTTTAAATATGTGAAGGTAGCCGACGATTATAAGTGGAGATTCCCATATACAAATTTAAGCCACAATCCCTTAGCAATTCACTCTAATGAAGATGACATATATTCTGCTACCATGGGGACCAAAGAAATATACTATGTTTCCGAGATTGAATCCTCAAATTATACAAGCAAGTACATTTACTATAAACGGTTTGATGGCTTAGACGCCGGCGGTAATGGCATGTTTAATGGCGATGCCTACAACTCTTTAAATCAAACAAAGGCAATCCCTGCCGATCCTACGGGAAGTAATTCCCAATATGCAGTGCATAGAGTCGAGTTATATAAAAAACATCATGAAGGAGATAATTCAAGCGTTAGAAAGCTTGTTAATAGGCAAGGAAAGTTAATTCGAGCTACTGTGTTTCACTATGACTATTCCATATGTCCGAACACACCAAATAATGTTACCAACTATTCTGGCAAACAGGTTGCCATTGGAAGTCAAAAAGTACGTTATCATATAAAATATTCGGATGCGAATACCACCAATGTTGGAACCGGTAAGCTTACATTGAGAAAGGTGCAACATATTTCTTATGAGGGAACTTCGCCTGCTAAACTGCCTAGCTACGAATTGAAGTATGGATTTGATTTTTCCACAGAAGCGGAGATGAACCCAGCTTATGATGAGCAACAAACGGACCAATGGGGCAACTTTTCCAAAAATGCAAAATACCAAGCAACAACTTCTACTGGTTTAATAAATTACTACAACAGTTATACAGAGATAGATAAACTTCAAGCAGATAAAAATGCACAAGCATTTAAGCTTTCAAAAGTCTACCTTCCTGGCGGTGGTTCTCTCGGAGTAAATTTTGAAGCCAATTCTTATGGTAAGGTCCAAGACAAGACACCCTTTGTCATGAGAAAAGTACTTCCAACGATCACTGCCGATGGCGTGACTGTGAATGTGGGTGGCGCTATTTATCAAGCTTGCAAGGTATGGGTAGACATCACCGATCTTAACTATGACGGAAAGAAATTAGATTCTCTCTACAAGTTTGACGCCACTAGAGACATATTTGGTGAGCTTGCTTTTTTTGAAAGCAACAAACCAGCAAATAGCTTTCCAAGCGTGGCTGACCAGGTGTTTGTCTCAGGTATGCCGGCGCGAATTGCAAGTTTCGGCTTAACTACAGTATCGGGGGGTAAGACTTATCAGGAAATAACAATCTATGATCCGAATTCTGCAGGAGAAGTACCATTTGTGCAGAAATTCAAACAGTATTTGTACAACGAGTCTACAAAGGCAAAAGTCATCAAAGAAACAATTATTGGATGCGACATCGCCCCTGCCTTAGCTAAATATGAGAATCTGGACAAAGATGATCCCCTAACGGCACTTAGAAAGATGATTTCTAATGTTGTTAAATATTTCAAGTCTGAAAGTGATTTTACAACGAAGTTTGATAATTGTTTTGGTCCAACATTTACCACGGTTCTTGATAATGCATCCTTCATACGCACTCCCGTCTATAAAGCAAAATATACAGGAAGTAGAGTGAAGTCTATTGCCTTTGCTGACAACTTTAAGTATGCGACTAAGAGCGATGGCACCTTGATGAGCTCCGCTGCGGGGCAGCAAAGGGAGAATGTATACAAAACAAACTATTTCTATGATGTGAATGGCAATGGAGCTGGTGTTTCAGAGGGGGTTGCCACGATGGAACCGGGAGGAGGCCCATCAGCAGTGATAGACATAAATTCACTGAAAGGCGCTGGGTACATGCCTGGCCCGTCCATCATGTCTGCTAAAACTACTGTGGAGACAGGTTATGCAAGTGCAACCTCCCGTCCTAAAGGCAGCGTCGAGTATCATTTTTACACAGCTAAAGATCAGGATTATAGATTCGCTGATAATTTCAGCCAAACAGACGTAACCCAAGGTCCCGGTAAGGTAGATGGAAGATTTTTCATGATGGGGATTTTGTCATGGCTCATGATAAAGATCAGATTGTGGCCCTTTAAAAAGTATCTTCGATTAAATATCCCGATACCTTTGCCTGTAAATGTGCGTTGGAGGCGTTTTGACAACTATAACCTTAAGTCCTATGCCTATACTGATCTGACTGATATGTATGGCAGGCCAAAGAAAATTGTACAGCTTGGAGCTGACAAAACAGAAGTGTCAAACAATATCTTTAATTATGTAGGAAAAAATTCAACCGTTACAGCTTATAAAGGGACTGATGCAAATATTGATAACAATGATTTCGTAAACCCTTGGAATATCAAGCCGGGAAGAATGGACCAATCTTGGTCAGAGGCTCATTTTATTGCTGAGTCCAAAATCTCCCTTATCCCTTGGCTATTATTGTTGAATGCTCATACAGAGAGGAATTTTGCGTATACAAATATGAAGTATACCTATATTCCTCCAGTGTTAAAAGGAGTCACTCAGACCAACGCAATTGATGGTAGCATCAATGATTCAGAGTATTTGTCTTTTGACTATTTAACGGGACAATCTTTGGAAACAAAAAATAGTGATTCGTATGGCAATACAAAAATAAATAGATCGATACCTGCTTATTGGAAATACCCTGCTATGGGGCCGGTTGCTGAAAATCTCAATAATTTGAGACCTGATAATTTAAACATTCTTTCTGCTTCAACTGCGACTTATCAATATCTCAATACTGTAGGCAATAGCAATCTGTTAGGTGCCTCGGTTACTGAGTGGACAAAGGATTCAGTTAAGTTCACAGGGAGCGTAAGAATTCAGAAAAAGAACATCATTAACGCAACTGATTACAAATATGACTATCAGGTAATAGGGGGAGATACCCTAGAAAAGATTTATAACACCAATGGCAAGACCAGAAGTCAGGCTGGAACTTTTACAGTAGTCGAGATGCCAATAGCATCAGCTAAGGCTGTGGTAAAACCTTACAAGACTTACGCGTACGAGACAGGCTTACAATCAACGGGAGTATTTACAAACTTTACACCTTTTGCCTTCAAATCAGCTGCGCAGCCAAATACCTCAGGTTGGAAACTTGTTAATACAAATACTCTTTTTGATAGCTATGGTAACGTGGTTGAAACTAAAGATATCTTAAATAAATATGCTACTGCATATTTCGGATACAACTTTAGTAGCACCACGGCAGCGGTCAATAACAGTACAAACGCACAAAACGCTATGGCAGACGCAGAGAATATTTATGCAGCAGGCGGTAAGACAGTGATGGACAACCACAACATCGCCCTCTTAGATGCCGAGATAACCGGTAGCTGTCCCAAGAAGTTTGTTCAAAAGACGTTGGTTTATGACAATCTAAAGGCTGGGACTAAAGTGGTTACCCTTTGTATCCCGGCTGCCCCTGTATTTAACAAAAATATTGGTAAGATAGAAATTGGATACGCCAGTTCTGCTGGAGCTCTTTCCAGAATGTTATACATGACACTAAATGAAAACAGAGATGTAAAGATTCTTACTGACAAGGGAGAAGCCTTCACTGGGTTTTATGCCTTGCCTGTGCCTGCGGCATCTGGTTGCAATTCGTCGATGAAGTTGGTGTTTGACAAAAATCTTTATACAAAATTTATATACACTGCACTCACAGGATCTTCTATTACTTCATCTTACAATTCTAATGAGGCATTGGAAAGCTGTACCGTTGCAAACTTAGCGTATGATGTGCCTGATAATAACTGTTCTGAAGGGTTTACTCATACCGGTAAAAATGCTTTTTCTCTAAAAGCTGGAGGAAAAGGAACTCAGTTTAGCCTCAACCTAACCAAGCTGCCGCTCACAGAAAAGGGAAGAAGTTACAAGGCTTTGGTGTGGGTTCATAACCTCAGTGCGCAGCCATGCAGCCTTGTAGTTGAAAATGCAGCTGGTACCGTTATCAAAACAAAAGCCTTGAGCAGCCCGACAATGACTGCTGGAAATTGGAGTCTTTTAAGGTTAGATGTTGCACCTTCGGAGTATGGATCTACAGGTGTGTTAAGATTCTATATCAGAAATGGTTCAACTGGAGGAAATTGTGTCTATGACGATTTTAGAGTATTGCCTGCTCAAGCGACTATGGAGGCAACTATCTACGACCACGCCACGGGACGGATCTCAGCAAAATTAAATAATGACAACCTAGCCACATTCTTCATTTATGACAGCCGTGGCAGGATAGTTGAGATGAAGTCTGAGATAGAAAACATCGGACCTAAAACGCTGAAGAAATATGTCTATAACGAGCAAAAGATAAACTAATGAAGTTGACACAAAGATTTATACTTCTTTTTTGGGCTTGTCTAATACTTTCAAGTACAGCCGGCTACACCCAGCAGGCCTTGGATGAAAAGGCAGTCGCCACTATCCTTGACAAGGCTATGGGTACAGTAGGAATGGAAGATCCCGACCTGGCCTTTACCTTCGAGGGGATTGCTTTTGGTATACAAGATCCTGTAAAGATTTTTTCCATGCCTGTATATGAGGTTCATAGGGGAGGTTACATGTATTGTGAAGGAAGAAAGTTTGAGATGCAGCTTGGTATAATGAAAGCGCTTTGCGACGGTAAGCTGATGGTAATTATTGACGAAAAATCTAAAATGATGGTCATTGATTCCCTGCGAGACCATGTACCAGGTTTCAAGAATGAGAATCCTGACCGTGAGAAAATGTTGGCGGAGTTTATAGGTGAAGGCAAACTCTCCTACGTTGGCAAGCAAAAAGTGAATGGAAGGGAGTGTCATAAAATAAAGGCAGATATAGAAGGAGGAGATGCTACCCATATTCTTTACTGGGTAGATGTAAAGACGGAAAAATTGCTTTTAATGGCGGAGTATCAAAACAAAGCTTATGACGTCTACTGGATAAAGAAAATATCAAAAGCACCGAAGGGCTATGTGTACGCGGTAAATGTGCCGAAAAAGGAAACAGAAAAACTGTACGGTTATGAGGTTTTTGATATGAGGTTTGTATCTGAAGATCTGTATAAAAACAAATAGTATTATGAAGACTAAAATTAAAGTTCTAGGTATTTTGTTGAGCCTGCTATTACCAGCAATTGTGTTCTCACAAGAATTGGAGTTGAAGGCGGTGGGGGGGAGAATTGCCACCGACGATAGTTATAGCAATGCTGACAGTATTAAGTTTCTAATTACAGTCGATTTCAATAATTTGTCAGAGCTGGAAAATGTCTTCATTTCTGGCGGTTCAAAAGCAGGTTCGAAGAATGTCTTCAGTCTGGTAGCAAAGAACCATCCCTTGAGGGGTGAGGAGTTTTTGGAATTAAATAATTTAAAGATTCCATATAACCGCTATACTGCGGCTATACCAATAATTTTGAAGAAGAGTGACGCCGACAAACTCAGTTTTGTGAATATTTCTTTGTCAAGCAAATCAGGTAAAACTTTTAAGGAGTCTAACTTTTCGCGATAGCCTTATCATTATTATTAGCTACAAATACTATCCAAAGTGAAAAATATTATGAGAGTAAATTTTTTAGGTTTAAAGTGCTTCTTGTCTTTGTTTGTAGGCTTTCTGCTCACGCCGCTAACTACTACTTATGCACAGATGACGGTCAACGATCAGTTGACCGCACAACAATTGGTAGAGGCTTTGATTGGCTCTGGAATTACTCCTTCCAACGTATCCTTCCAAGGGACGACACAAATGGCAGGTAGCTTTCAAAAAAATAATTCAACATTCAACTTTGAAAGAGGAATTTTACTTACTTCTGGGTCATCAGCCGGAGCAGTTGGAGCCAATAATTCTACCTCAGCGGGGGTAAACCGGTCGCTGTCTGGGCATCAATTAATAACCAATCTTGTCGCCCCTTACACTTCTTACGATGCATGTGCACTGCAATTTGATTTTTATCCATCGACTAACACTGTTTCATTTAATTACATCTTTGGTTCCGAGGAATATGATGAGTTTGTTTGTACTCAATTTATCGATGCATTTGGTTTCTTTGTTACAGGTGCCAACCCTGCGGGAGGGCAATATACAGATGCAAATATGGCATTGGTTCCGGGCACAAGCACTTATGTTGGTGTCAATACAGTGAACAATGGGAAGCCCGGCGACGCGTCCTGCATTCCGCAAAACACGACACACTACAGGTCTAATACATCGGGAACTGAGTTTCAATATGACGCATTCACAAGAGTAATGCCTGTTTCATTTAACGTTGTTCCTGGTCAACTATATACAATAAAGCTGATCATTGCTGATGCTGGTAATGGCACTTATGATTCTGGTGTCTTTATAGAGGGCGGAAGTTTCACTTCATGCCCAGCCCCGACAGTAACAAACGGGACTCGCTGTGGTGCAGGAGCTGTTGCTCTATCAGCTTCTGGTACTACGAACGGTAATTATAGATGGTACACTGCCGCTACCGGGGGGACCGCAATTACAGGGGAAGTTAACTCAACCTACAATGCCAATGTTACACAAACTACAACATACTATGTTTCCATTGTAAATAATTCCGGTACTGCATCTTGTGAAAGTAATCGTGTTGCAGTAACTGCAACCGTTACTACTGCAACTGCGCCAAGTACTACTGGTGCAGCCATATGCGGTACGGGATCGGTAACTTTGGCTGCCTCTGGAGGGACAAATGGACAGTACCGCTGGTACACCGTTGCATCTGGAGGAACCGCTATTTCGGGTGCAACAAACAGCACCTATACAACGCCATCTATTACACAAACCACTAATTATTACGTATCGATAGCAAGCAGTGCCACTTGTGAAAGCGCACGTACATCAGTGGTTGCCAGGGTGAATCCGTTGCCAAATAATCTTACACCTCCAATCAGTCTGGTTACGCAAAATTTCAAGACCTTCGCAGCTGCTACGGAAAATCTGCAATATTCTGTAAATAATGTGCCCCCTCTTGTTAGTGGAGTCACCGATACAAAACACTCTATTATCATTCAGACGGCGCCACAAATGGCTGATGCAACGACTGGATTGCCGGCCCCTGATTGGACTAAAAAGACAGAGACTGTATTAGACTTTCCGTCCACCACTCCTCTCACTGTCGGAACTCGCACTGTCCTTCTCAGCTCCCTGGTTACTCAGACGGAACAACCTAAAAATATTTTTTGGAGGGTGGGATTAAGGTACAAACTTGCCGAAGGTACAAATCAGCCAGTAAGTTGGTCAGACCTATACAGTTTTCAATTGACCGGCACTGCTGCCGTTATCCCATCTACAAACTTACAAGCCGGAGATACAAGTTCTACGCAACATACCAATAAAATAAATTGGGTATATGAGGTCACCTATTTAGACGACAACAAAACGAGTCAACACATCAGTTATGCTGACGGTTTGATGAAGACAAGGCAACAGCAGGTACTTGTTTCTTCAAATACTACTTATAAAGTGCTTTGTAACGAAACCGTATACAGTGAAGAAGGAGGAGGGGTTGTAAATACGATGGGCGCACCGAAGACAACTGCACCTCTTGACAAATTTTCTTATGACTATAGATTTTTCGACGTAAAGAGTGGATCCACCTATTCAGATTTTACGACTAGACATTTCGACGCCGAGCAGACTGTTGCTGGTGTACGAGACATCATACCAGCCACACCTATAGATACCACCGCAGGCGTAGGAAGCTATTATAGAAATGCTTCTACGATGGAATCCCATGTGGACGATGCAAAAGGATATCCCTATTCTTACTCTGTGGGATACAAAGATCCGCTGAACAGACTTATGGTAAGTGCAGGCACAGGAGAGACTTTTAGGATGGGTGGAGGAAAAGAGACAAAGTTCTCTAGCGGAAGTGTAGGATACAACGAACTCAAAAGGGTTTATGGTAGAGAGGGCGCCCTGAAACTGAAGAATATTACTAAAAGTCTTACCACCGACCCCAACGGTGTGGGAGTGGTAAGTTATACAGATGACGAAGGTAAAACGATTGCTACGGCCCTTACCACATGCAATGCGCCAGTGGGAACACAAGATGCATTGGTGGAGGACGGTATGGCAAACTTTGTGGCCGAGTACAATATACTCGCTAACAATGTTCTCAACGACGAGGCGCTTAGTAAAGCGAGCAGTTCTTCCTTTATTTTGACATGTGCACAGGCGGACGTAAATGTTCACTACGAGATAGACCAAGCGACATTCCTGTCTGGCCTTACTGCTACTACATGCAAGTCTTGTGAGTATGATTTGAAGATAAAAATAGTAGAAAACGCGAATGGCCGCGTGGTGAAAGATACCGTGAGGGCCATGCCTATGACTGCACTTACTTGCGGGCAAACCAACAAATACGTGCTTGACTTTGTAGTGAAACCTGGTAAGGCTGGAAGCTATACTGTTTACAGGACGTTGAAACCTCGTGTAAATGCTGTAACTGGTAGGACTGTTGTAGAAGAAGCAATCGCCAACTATACTGAGAGTTTTAAAACAGATACCCTCACCAAAAGAAATGCTTTCGCTGCCAAATACTACGGCAAAGACGAGTGGTATGCCATGCGAAAGATGAAATTAGCAGGTAATAGGCCTCAGCAGGTGAAAAATTGTTTGAGTTCATTTGTATCGTCTAGCGCTATACCTTATAGACCCTGGGCAATAGATGTGAGCAAAACAAGCAATAGTATTTTTATTAACGATTATTTTTTCATTAGAAAAATTACGTCAGCAGGTGTGGTTTCAAATGTATTTTCACAATCTGGAATAAAAGATGCAACAGTAGACGATGAAGACAACGTATTCTTTGTCATAAATAATTCTGTTTATAAAATAGCAAAGGGTGCCACTACAGAATCGCTAATTTATAACGCGACATCGGTTAAGGGTATCAAATATTTTAATAACTCCCTCTATCTTAGAATTCCTGCGACAGGTAATACAAGCAAAACAACTTTTATAAAGGTTAGTGTAACTGGGACAGTTCTAAAAAATGATTTCCTGCCAAGTGGCAGTGAACTGCCTTTTGCCAGCACTGAACTTGATTCTTGGACGGCCGTTTCAATTGATAATAAAGGAAATGAAGAGATATATGTATCCAGTAAGACTCAAAATTTAATTTACAAAATAGCGAACGGAGGCTACTCTATATTTGCTGGAACAGGAACCGCTGGTTCAGTAAACGGCCACCGCACCACTGCTCAACTTCGGGCGCCTGCTGGGCTTGCGTTTGACAAGGCTGGAAATTTGTTTGTTAGTGAACATACTACCATAAGAAAGATTGACATGAGCACCGGGATCGTCACCACCTACGCCGGGGTGAATGGGACTTCAGCATTTGTTGATGGACCGTTAGAAGGAACAACTTCTTTAAAAGGTCCACAGGGCATTGCTTTTGATGCTGCAAACAACCTTTTTATTGCGGACGACACACGTATCAGTAAAATTGGCGCCTGCGGTATAGCCTCTAATTGCAATGAGGTGTTGCCATCCAAGGCGCAAGTAACATTTAGTAACTCCGGGGTTAAAACACTTGTTTTACAACCAAATGCTAGAGAAGGAAAAGATGCAGATGTAAGAACGTCTGTCTCAAAACCAAATAATCAAATTACAAACTATTCTAATATTGATTTTACTCTCTTTACCGAGGGCACTGGCAAGTCAAGATCATTAATTCAATTTGATTTATCGCAAATTCCCACAAATGCACAAATAATTAACTCGACACTTTCCTTTTACGAGTCAAAATCCGATGTTTTTGATACCTGCGCTTTGTTTCTAAGAAAAATCACTGCTGCGTGGCAAGAAAACTCTGTTACATGGTCGAATCAACCTGCATTTACTACTACAAACCAAGTCTCGGTCCCAGCAGCTAATGGTGATGTATCGCTTGATCTGACCAAAATAGTGCAGGAAAGTGTAACAACCCCAGCTCAAAATTTCGGATACATGTTGATGCTCCAGAATGAAGCCTTCAGCGGTTCAACAAAGGCTAAATATTACGGATCAAGTGACAACCGCAATGCAAAAAGTAGGCCTAGATTAGAAATAACCTATATTGTACCACAATCAACCTGTGCTAATCTTTCTACCCTCACAGATTATGCAACCGTTACTTTAAACCTTACTCCTCCTACAGATAAGACGGGAACACCCGTTGCGATAGGGCAAGCCAAATGGAGCAAAGGAATGACAAACGAAAGTTTCACCACTGCATTGGCAACAAGTGTAAATGGTAATTACAACAGCAACAACCTTGGATTTAAAACAAGCAACAACCTAGGTTTGGGATATTCTAATCAGGTCAATAATACCCTTTCATTCAACGCAGCTGTAGGCTCAGGAAGCAGGTATAATGGTTGGACCATCAAACCAACCATCAGCTACACGACCGGCATAGACCCAGCTTGTTTTGCGATCTCCCCAACCAATATAATTCCATTTACTGGCGGTTACAGTCAAGGCCAATGTGATGAATATGTATGGGTGGCCGAC
>DASVUU010000921.1:0-1770 GCA_036386935.1 Cytophagaceae bacterium
TTATAAAACCCTACGCCCATGATAGGCGCCCATATTGAGTTACCCCAATAGTACTCCTCGTAAACATCACCTTGCTGCCTGCCATCGTGAAATAACTCTAACGTATGTCCAACCTCATGCGATGCTGACTCTCCGGCAATCTTCCCTCCGGCGTTGAAAACCCAGCAAGGATATTCATCACCATACACAAAGGATCCTATAAATGCTACGCCCCCAGAGCCCGGCAAGGCCTTGTCATTGGGCGTAAAAATTACCCTTTTTCGTTGAGTCGACGGAGCATTTAAGAAAACTGATTCATTCGTCGTAATATTTATATTAAAAGGCCGATAATCTTCACTAACGATTTGCCATGCTTCAAACATTTCATCTTTTGAAAGACGCGAGGCTTCTGCATCGATAGCATCTCCCCATGGGCCAGCCGGAACATATTGTCCATCAAAATCTAATAGGACAACAGCCTTTGCGAGTGGGTAACTTTGCAAATCATAAATATTCTGACCCGCGGGCAATACAACGGTTGTTTCATTGGGATTAGAATACAATTGTTTTTCCATCCCTATACACAGCAGCTCATCTACAGAAACTTCCTTGGAATACAAGTTGTCGTTTTCATCCGCATACAATTTAAAACCCTTCGCTTTGCCATCAAAGATTACACTGCCTTCGGTCAATTTACCGGTCTGGGCTAAATTAAACCTTGACTGCTCATTCCTGACCTTACCAGCATATGTTTTACCGTCATCAGAGGCCTTCGCTGAGTGAAGGTCGATAATCACCGACTCTGTAGGCGACAGCTGTATTGTAACAGAATTCAAGGTGGTGGAACCAGGCTTGGGAATGGCACTATTAGCTAACCTTTTAATAAATGAGGTGTTTGAACCAACTTTAAAAGGAGCAGGTTTTGTTTGGGCTTGAATTAAAAATGGATATAGAAATATAATCCACACGACATGTCTAAGTTTTTTCATCTGTGCTGTAAAAATTTAATTGAAAAATGGTTTAATCTAAACTATACTGCAATTTATAGGTAAAAAAGTGAGTTTGATGAAATAGAAGTTATTTTTTTATTAACAATGAAAAATGAAAATTAAAAAATGCAACAATTTATTTTGATAATTATATTTATTAGAAAAGTTACATTATTTAACCGTTAAATACCCTGCAATAGTGTCAATAATATACTCTTGTTCTTGATTTGTTAATGTGGTCGAGCTTGGCAATGACAAGGCGTTCTGGAAAACTTGCGAGACAACGTTGGTATCGGTAATAAAAATAGAAGTGGAAAACATTTCCAACGTCTGCAGTGGCATCCACAAAGTTCTACCTTCTATGTTATGTTTAGGCAAACTACCTGCTAAGAAATAGACGTTTGGTACAATAGCAGCGAAAAGCCAGCAATTAGGGTCTGACCTTTCGTTGTTTTTGGGTATCTCAACACCTTCGATATTTTCCAAAGCCTGCTTGTACCGAGTATTAATTTTCTTCTTCCGGTCTAAAAACTGGTTTAAGCTTTCTAATTGTCCTAAGCCTAAGGCAGCAGATAAACCTGTCATGCGATAATTGTAGCCAATCGCGTCGTGGTTGTAATTGGGACTGCTCTTTGCCTGGGTAGAAAGATGAAGGGCCTTCATTGCTAGCTTAAGGTCGTGGGTTAAAATGGCTCCCCCGCCGCTTGTAGTGATAATTTTATTCCCATTAAAACTGATGCACCCCATGTCGCCAAACGTTCCTAAGTGCTTATTTTGGTAAAAGCTCCCCATGGCACAAGCG
>DASVUU010000922.1:0-9564 GCA_036386935.1 Cytophagaceae bacterium
TTATCAATTCAGGTTGGTATATTCTAGGCGACCGACTAAAGAGATTTGAAAGTGAATATGCGTCATACAATGATGTGGCTTTTTGTATAGGCCTAGGCAATGGTTTAGACGCTCTAGTATTAGGCTTAAAAGCTTTAAATATTGGACCAGGGGATGAAGTTATCGTTCCGTCCAATACATACATCGCGAGTTGGCTCGCCGTATCTTACGTAGGGGCTACAATTGTTCCCGTAGAGCCGAATATTGAAACTTATAATATAAATGCCCAGCTTATAGAGGCAAAAATTACAATGCGTACTAGAGTAATTATGCCAGTAAACTTATATGGTCAGGCTGCCGAGCTTGATAAAATAGATGAATTAGCCAAGAAATATAACTTGTTTGTAATTGAAGACAACGCACAATCACAAGGTGCTTCCTGCCAGGGAAAGCTAACTGGTTCTTTTGGGCAAATTAACGCTACCAGCTTTTATCCCGGAAAAAACCTAGGCTGTCTGGGCGATGGGGGAGCTATTACAACCAATAATCCTGCCCTTGCTGAAAAAGTGGAGATTCTCCGTAATTATGGGTCTCCAAAAAAATACTATAATACCGTAAAGGGTCATAATAGTAGATTAGACGAACTGCAGGCGGCCTTTTTGTCGGTTAAATTGAGAGAACTAAATAATGATAATGCCAAACGGATTGTTGCCGCGCAATGGTATAACGAAGCTTTACATGGTGTGGGTGATTTAATCTTACCTAAAATTGCTCCTGGCTGTACTTCGGTTTATCATTTGTACGTGATCAGGACTGCTAGACGTGATGAAATGCAGAAGTTTCTTGCGAAAAATAACGTAGGGTCCGTAATTCATTATCCCACCCCACCACATTTGCAAGAGGCATATAGGGACCTAGCTTACAAAAAAGGAGATTTTCCAATTGCTGAAGAAATAGCTGATACTTGTCTAAGTTTGCCTATTTGGCCGAGTATAGAGAGCACACAAGTTCTTGATATCGCAGAAAAAATCAAACTTTTTTTTAAATGATTTATACAAATGTTAGACTTAAATATCCTTAATGAAGATTACAAGTGTTTAAAACAAAATGCATATTTAAATTTTTCTAACGGGCGCTACAAAGATTCTCTCGAATATATCATACTTGCATCAAGGATGGCCTATGAGTTTAATTTTGTATCATCATACGGCGATAATGAACTAGATGACCAGCTAGAAAAGATCTCCGAGATTAATATAAAAAAGGACATAAATTATAGAAGTGAAAAAAGTAGAATAGTATTTTATGACTATTTTGCTTGGCCATACCGAGGTCTTACTCAACAGTATTTTTATACTCTCATTGAATTAGATTATGAGATCCTTCTTATCGTACCAAATGATCTCTCCTTCAATTATAATAATGAAATATTCAAGGTAGCTAAGGAAAATGAAAATGTTACTCTTTATGTACTAGACAGTAATTTAGACCATATCGATAAGGCAAGATTGATTCTTCAAAAAATTTGTGATTATAAGCCATCTAAAGCATTTCTTCATCTTTCACCTTGGGATGTAGTTGCTTCCCTTGTTTTTAATAAGTTGGGCCACGTCCTTTATCGTTTCTTTATAAATTTGACTGATCATGCTTATTGGCTGGGTAATAACCTAATAGATAGGTGTATAGAGTTTAGAAATTACGGTTTTCAATTATCAAAGGAGTTAAGAAATATCTCTAAAGACAAACTAACATTGTTGCCTTATTATCCAATTATAAATACGGATAGTATTAAAGAAAATTCGTTAATTCAGAAATTTCATAATAAGGTATTAGGAGTGAGCGGCGGGAGTGGCTATAAATTTGTTGGAGATGATAATAAGTTTTATCACCTGATAGTTGACTTATTAAAAGTGAATGATAATTTTATTTTTTTCCTAATAGGTACAGGAGTCTTTTCCTCTTTCTTTAAAGATAAGATCAAGAGCGATGGATTAGAAGAACGGTTCATCTTGATAGATGATATGGAAAATGTATATAGTTTTCTAACGTCTTGTGATATCTATATTGGATCCTTTCCTTTTTGCGGCGCACTTATGAGTCAAATTGCAGCAAGTGCGAACCTGCCAATCGTCGCATACAACCGTGAGACATATGCTTATAATATTGTCTCTGAATTTTTTCCATATTGTGATGAAAAATTTAAGATTGTAAGTACGGACGAGGACTTTCACTCATTGTCCCATAAATTAATTAATGATGTTAATTTTAGAAAAGTTTATGCTTCATACACTCACAATAAAGAAATTACAAAACAAGAATTTAAAGAAACCTTACAGGACATATTAAACGGAACTACAACAAAGTTTAATTATCTTCTAAAGCACTTGCCTTATGTAGAACAGACGCATTCTAATATGAGTAGAATTGCTATCGAAATAGAGAATAATTACCAACCTAAATATTACTACTTATACGATTTAATTTCTGATCTTTCCAAGTTGACTGATAATTCATTTCATTTAAAAGATAGACTTCGTCAATATCGTAAGTCATTATCTATACCGGAATTGAATTCTTTTCAGAAACTTGTGGGAAGGGTAAAAAATGCCTTTAGAAGAAGAGTGCAAAAACAGATTGATAGGTTTAAATCTACAGAGGTAATTACAAGGAATGGAGTTTTATTATCGTTTAAAAAATTTGATATAAATAATCCGCAATACTTGTCAATCGGTAACCGTTTAATTAACGAAGACAAGCTAAAAATTAATATTTTAGATAAACTTGATGGTCAAAAATTTTTGCCCGAGGTAACTATTGGGGAAAATGTATGGTTTAAAGGAAGAGTTGAGATCTCTTGTATTGAAAAAGTTGATATTGGAAATTCCACGACTTTTGCTGATAATGTCAAAATTGCAGATCATTTAATTAATGACCAGGGTTCTTTATTTGCCAAGCCAGTTATCATTAAGAATAATGTTTCTATTGGATTTAATGTACGTATTTTGCCAGGAGTTACGATAGGTGAGAATGTGAAAGTCGGATCTAATACTTTGGTTGATATTAGCATTCCAGACGATTGTCTAGCATGTGGGGAGCCAATGACAATTACAAAGCCCAATGTTTAAAGTAATGTCTTACAATTTACGGGGTTACGAAAATTTTATAACCTCAGATATGTTTTATGATTTGTAAATTATATTATGCAACAACATGTACAAATCTTCCTTGTTATTGTTGGCCGGCTTCAATAAATTAACGTGGACGAGGAGGGCAAAAGATTTGAGTAGGTGTGATTTTGCATTTCTATGGCAATAAAATAAAGAGCTAGATCACTGTAACGTGTGTCAAGCTTATCAGTATTAGGACGAATTTACCAACCAAGTGACAAATATAACCCGAAATTACCAATACAAAGCTCTCTATTATTTAGGTAGAAAATTAGTTAATATTTTCTTTAGAATATTAAATAGTGACCTTTACATTTCATTAAGGGGCTATTTTTTTTATCTAAAATCTGAAGAGGTAAAAAAGAAATTTTTAAATTATGGCGAAGGTTTTTCTACCCTTCCATCGCCCTGTATTTTGAAAAATCCACGATACATCTCTATCGGTAAAAACTTCTCAGCCTTAGGGAATCTGCGACTAGAGGCCTGGGATTCCTATGGGACCCAACGCTTTTCACCACGATTAATAATCGGGGACAATGTATGTTTCAATACTGATATACATATTGGGTGTATAGATTTGGTGAAAATTGGAAATAATGTTTTACTTGCAAGCAGGATATTTATTTCTGATCATTCCCACGGGGAGATATCACAGGAAGCATTAGCTCTTCCTCCGGTCAAAAGACCACTTTGCAGCAAAGGCCCTGTCATCATTGAAGACAATGTATGGGTTGGTGAAGGAGTAAGTATCTTGGCAGGTGTAACCATCGGGCGTAATTCAATTATAGGTGCCAACGCAGTAGTCACAAAGAGTATTCCAGAGAACTCAGTTGCCATCGGAGTCCCTGCAAAAGTTATTAATAAAAAATAATGAAGACCGCATTTACCATTTGCTCTTTAAACTACCTTTCGCAAGCGCTTACTCTAGGTGATTCGCTAGCTAGAAGTAATCCTGATTGGAAATATATCATAGGACTGGTTGATAGAGTAGAGGGGCAGCTTGCCTCAGAGAATATTCCTTATGAAATTCTAGAGATTAAAGATGTCGGCATAGAGTCCCTGGAGAGCATGGTAATCAATTACAATATAATTGAGCTTAACACCGCTGTAAAGCCTTTTATAATTGATTATTTATTTAGGAATACTGCTACAGATTATATCATTTATTTTGATCCAGATATTTATGTATATAGTTCGATAGATGAGATAACAACACAATTGCAAACTTATGATATAACGGTAACTCCCCATATCACCACCCCGATCACGCAGGAGACCTTCCCTAAAGAAAGTCATTTTTTAAACTATGGATTGTACAACCTCGGCTTTATAGCTCTACGTCGATCTAAAAATACAGATATATTTATCGAATGGTGGAAAGAACGCCTCGAAACACAGTGTTTCATTAATGAGCCGGCTGGTTTATTTGTAGACCAATTGTGGGTAAATCTAGCTCCAATTTTTTTTGACAATATACTTATTGATAAAACTCTAGGCCATAATATGGCTTATTGGAACTTACATGAAAGGTTTTTAACGAAGAATGATGGTCAATATAATCTTCAAACTGGTGAAAAGCTTAAATTTTATCATTTCAGTGCTTGCAATCCCAATACTCCAACTATGATAGCCAAATACACGACCAAGACCTTTGAAGAAAGGCCTGATCTCGTCGATTTGTATAACGACTATTTTCAACTTCTATTAAAAAATAAGTTTAATGAATATAAGAAGATAGAATGCTATTATGTAAAGTACCGATCCGAGTATTGGAAGAAAAAAAATAAGAAAACTCTGTTTCAAAAGATTAAGGGTAGAATTGCTAGGTTGTAAAAGTATTTCTTATGAGACTCCTTAGAGGCAAGCAGAGAAGAATTATGGATTTTTAAAGAAAGGTCGTTAAGGTAACCGTTGTAGCTGGTGTCTTTCAGTTGGATCATCCAAACAAAACAACAAAATAGGGTATTATTACCGCTCTATCGAAAATGCCTTAGATTTCTCCTTTTTAATAGCCGACATTTTTTTGTTGTAAGATAAACCAACCAATGGAGCTAAAAGTAGTGGAGGGTTAATTTAGAATCCTTACATGATCTTCGGAAAATCCAGGCTTAAATTTTGATCAGCCTCTAAAGTATCCTCTTATTATGAATTCTATTTTCTAGAATATAATTTGTAGTTTTGGATGTCCAGGCTTATAGAAATGAACCAATACCCCCGAATATCAGTAATCACTCCATCCTACAACCAAGGTCGATTTATAGAAGAAACCATCACTTCCGTGCTAGGTCAGTTCTACCCCAATCTAGAGTATATTATTATGGATGGAGGGAGTACTGACAATACTGTAGAAATTATAAAGAAGTACTCAGAAAAAATACATCATTGGGAGAGCAAGAAGGACAAAGGCCAGGCATATGCTATAAACCGAGGTATGGAAATGGCCTCAGGAGATATTCTTTGCTGGCTAAACTCTGACGATGTTTGGTTACCAGGTACATTAGATTTTATAGTAAATAATTTGAATGCCGGCAAAGCAGAAATTATCTATGGGAATTGTATACACATCCAAGAGAATTCCTCATTGAGTTTTGGAAGCAATGTGATTGAAATGTCCAAAGGTCATGCGCTCAAAATTCATGATTATGTCATTCAACCAAGTAGTTTTTGGACTAGGAAGACTTTTGAGAAAGTAGGTAAGCTTAATGAGGGATTGAACTTTGTATTCGATTGGGAATGGTTTATAAGAGCTCAAAGTGCAGGAGTTCATTTTTTGCCTATCAACAAGTACCTAAGTATGTATAGAATGCATGATAGTTATAAAACAGGTACAGGAGGGAACAAACGCCTTAAAGAAATTCAAGAATTGTATCTAAAATATTCAGGCGATGAGGCTTATGCACTAAGCGTTGAAATTCTTAAGAAAAAAACTTTGATAAAATCGATCGACAGGATTTTCAAGGGTAGGGGCCTAGCAAGATTCAATCCAGTCGCAAAGAGGTTTAGTCTATCCTCATCGTTAGATATATCGGTAGTGGAATCAATGAAAAGTATGTTAGGTGTACATTAATATATTTTGGTAAAAGCATACTGCTCCTAATTTATGACTCCAAATGTTTTGTATCCAAGATTTTCTATTATAACTCCCTCGTTCAATCAAGGGCCTTTTTTAGAAAAAACCATTCTTTCAATCTTAACTCAAGATTATCCAAATCTGGAGCTAATAGTTGTGGATGGCGGTAGCACGGATAGTTCTGTAGAGATAATCAGAAAGTACGAAGATAAGATCGCTTGGTGGGTAAGTGAAAAAGACAAAGGTACTTATCACGCAAATAATAAGGGTTTGGAGAGAATAACTGGAGATTTCTGGTGTGTGGTCAATTCTGACGACTTATTGTTGCCCAACGCATTAAGTATGGTTGCTGAGAGTATTACGTCTAATCCTTCCCAAAAGTGGTTTGCAGGCGGTGTCCATTTAATAGATGAAAATGGGCTAAAATATGCTGACACAATCCCTAAGGTTCCTAAAAAAATAGCTGGATTCACATTTTTAAACGGCTGCTGGATTTCCCACCCAACGGTTTTTTTACATAGGTCACTAATCGATGAAATCGGCGTCTTTCATCAATACCACCTATTAGATATGAACTATTGGCTCCGATTAGAAAGGAAGGGCTATTTTCCTGAAATAATTCCATCGTATCTCTCCGCATTAAGGATTCACAATGATTGTAAGAGTTCTAATCACGTGAAGCTCCAGGAAGAATTTCTGAGGGTATACAAAGATTTCACTATAGAGAACGGGATAGAAAAGAGTAAGGAAGTTTTGCAAAATATAGCTGGTCATGAAGAAGAGTTTTATAAATTAAAATTATATGAATTATTAGCTTCGGACTCTCGGTTTAAGTCATTGCAGTATTTGTGTAGGCTACTTTTTGTTTTTCCAAAAGCACTTGCAAAGAAATGGTTTTGGGGCGGGCTGAGGCGAATAATATTTGGGGTGTCAGCTATTGATCCTCTAAGAAAGAGATTTGATAACACCGAAAATAAAGCTAATTGGAACCTTAATGATTAATCTCAAAGATTACCAGCAACAACCATTAAGTAACCACAACAAACATCATTTGAACGTAGATGCGTTAGATGATGATCACAAGCACGCTATTGTTCCTCGATTGACCTTTGTAGAATACGACAATGCTTTCTTAACTCCTATAAATCATCTGTATATCAAAGGAGTTTACGTGGCTTCTGGTTTGATTACAACCTTCGACGATAAACGTTTATCATTATTTAAAAAATGGTATTTATTTATTAAGTTTAAACTTTTTTATAAGTCCCAAAAACACTTGGGCATCTTTATTTGGACATACGACCACTGGAGTACTAATTATTACCACTGGATGTGTGAAACGTTGCCACGAATACTGAAATTAGCAAAAAACTTCGCCCAAGCGACGGTTATACTTCCTGAGAGCTTTAAAAATTATTCTTATATTGAAAAATCTTTAGGAATACTCGATATAAATCCTTTGTGGATTACCGCCGATGCCTCACACAGTTTTCAGAAATTAGTTACAACTGATACCAACCCTCGCTGGGGAAACGTAATTCCTGAGCTCCAAATTGCTTTGAAAAATGAGCTTTTTAGTAAATTAGATATTCCTGCAGATGCGCCGGGTATAAAAAAGATATATATATCAAGAGCAAACGCCAGTTATCGAAAGATCACTAACGAACAATCTATAATCGGGGTCTTGAGTAAATTAGGCTATGAAATTTTATATACGGAAAAGCTAGATTTTGAAGAACAAATTAGAAAGTTTTCCAAAGCAAAAATCATCATTGCTCTCCACGGAGCCGGTCTCACTAATTTGATGTTTTTGCCGAAGGAAGCTTTCGCAGTGGAAATCCGTCACCAAGATTGGACTGTGAATCCTCTATGTTTTTGGCGATTGGCAAATATCTTTGATGTAAAATGGCAATATCTAACTTTTGCATCATTAAGGCATACTAATTTTTCCGATTTAACAATTGATTTAAAAGCTTTTGAGAGTTTTATTAACAAATTCGAAGACGATGCGAGATAGAAATTCAAATTTAAAGTTATGATGGATTTACTTACAAAATTTGAGCATCGCTACACAAATTGGAAGCTGAGAAGGAAGGGAATAGAGGTAGAGGGGCCTATATTCATACATGGAGATGTTGAAATTAATTTGAAGTCCGATTTTTTTGACACACATCCTGGACGTTGCGTAATACAGGAATATTGCAAGTTAAGCAGGGGAGTGTCCCTTTATTGTTATGGGGGAATCGTAAAATTAGAAAAAAACGTGATTCTTGGGCCATATGTAGTAATGTATGGACATGGCGGAATAGAAATTGGTGAAAAGACGATGATCGCTATGCATACGGTGATAGTCTCTTCAAATCATACTATCCCTGCACATGGTAAGGATATCTTTGGTGAACCTGATATAAAAATGCCGGTGAAGATTGGAAGAGGAGTTTGGATAGGGGCAAATTGCACAATTTTGGGAGGCGTATCAATAGGCGATGGGGTGGTAATAGGAGCTGGTGCGGTGGTGACCAAAGATTTACCGCCCTATTCGATTGCAATAGGAAACCCGGCAAGGGTAATAAGAATGCGTTCAACTTAAATCAGTTATGATATCAGTCTTAATGCCAGTCTATAATGCCGGTCTATATCTCAAAGAAGCATTAGATAGTATTTTAAATCAGACCTACAGCAATTTTGAGATCCATATTTTTAATGACGGTTCAACGGATAATAGTCGGGAGATTATTATTTCCTACGAAGATCCTAGAATAATTTTTCATGATTCATGCGAAAATAAAGGATATGTATACCATTTAAATCGTGGAATTTCATTGGCAAGAGGAGAGTATATTGCTCGGTGCGATGCTGATGACTATTGTACACCAGATAGATTCCAATTGCAAGTAGAGTTTTTAAATCATAACCTAGACCATGGACTTTGTGGATCGTGGATGAAAACAATAGGGAACGATAGAATCTACAAATTTGCAGAAACCCATGAGGAGATTGTGAATGCGATGATTAATGAAAATCCTATGGCCCACCCCGTGGTCATGATTAGAAAGGATGTATTGAAAAGTAATAATATATACTATGAACAAGAGTACATGCCAGCCGAAGATTATAAGATGTGGGCAACTTTGATGTATCATACTAAGTTGTATAATATCCCAAAGGTTTTGCTCCACTATCGCCAACACCCAGAACAGATAAGTCAAAGGAAGGCTGAGCAGCAAAAACTCAATATGGTGAAAATACAGGTATACCAATTTCAAAGACTTTGTTCAGGCCTAAGTGATAAGGACTTGCAAATCTTGGAAAGTATATTATTGTGGAAGTTTAACGGCTCCAGAGAGT